>JBEDKR010000264.1:0-3748 GCA_041172005.1 Pseudomonadota bacterium | reverse complement strand
GCCATGAGCTTTGGCAAACCGCACTGGTGCAGCTTGAGCGTTGGGCCCACGGTGATGACAGAACGGCCTGAATAGTCGACGCGTTTGCCCAGCAAGTTCTGGCGGAAACGGCCTGACTTGCCTTTGATCATGTCGGCCAGAGACTTCAGTGCACGCTTGTTGGCGCCCGTCATGGCTTTGCCACGGCGACCGTTGTCGAGCAGTGAGTCGACCGCTTCTTGCAGCATGCGCTTTTCATTGCGAGCAATGATCTCTGGCGCTTTCAACTCCAGCAAACGGCGCAGACGACTGTTGCGGTTGATGACGCGGCGGTACAGATCGTTCAAGTCGGAAGTGGCGAAACGGCCACCGTCCAGCGGCACCAGCGGACGCAAATCTGGCGGCAACACGGGCAGCACGTCGAGCACCATCCAATGCGGCTTGATGCCGGACTTTTTGAACGCTTCCATCAATTTCAAGCGCTTGGCGTTTTTCTTGATCTTGATTTCGGAACCGGTCAGGTCGTTGCGCAGCTTGTCGATTTCGACGTCGAGTTCCAGCCCTTCGAGCAGGTCTTTGATGCCTTCAGCGCCCATCTTGGCGGTGTACTCGTCGCCGTATTCTTTGCGCTTGGCGTCGTAGTCGTCTTCCGACATGATGCTGAATTTCTTCAGCGGTGTCATGCCTGGGTCTGTGACGACATATGCTTCGAAATACAACACGCGCTCGATGTCCCGCAGGGTCATGTCGAGCACCAGGCCCAGACGTGACGGCAGCGATTTCAAGAACCAGATGTGTGCGCACGGTGCGGCCAGGTCGATGTGACCCATGCGTTCGCGGCGAACCTTGGTTTGCGTGACTTCAACACCGCACTTTTCGCAGATGACACCGCGGTGCTTCAGGCGTTTGTACTTGCCGCACAAGCACTCATAGTCTTTGATAGGGCCAAAAATCTTGGCGCAAAAAAGACCATCGCGCTCAGGCTTGAAGGTACGGTAGTTGATGGTCTCTGGCTTTTTGACTTCGCCGAAAGACCACGAGCGGATCTTCTCGGGCGAGGCCATGCCGATTTTGATGGCATCAAAATGCTCATCCGGCGTGAATTGCTTGAACAGGTCGAGTAGTGATTTCATGGTGTGAACCTTTTCTTTCCTGTTGAATTAAGAACGCTCGAGCTCAATGTCGATGCCAAGCGAACGAATCTCTTTGACCAACACGTTGAACGACTCGGGCATACCGGCCGTGATAGCGTGTTCGCCTTTGACGATGCTCTCGTAGACCTTGGTCCGACCTTGCACGTCGTCTGACTTGACCGTGAGCATTTCCTGCAACACGTAAGCCGCGCCGTAGGCTTCCAGTGCCCAGACTTCCATCTCGCCGAAACGCTGTCCACCGAACTGCGCCTTGCCGCCCAGCGGTTGCTGCGTGACCAAGCTGTAAGGTCCGGTTGACCGGGCGTGCATCTTGTCGTCCACCAAGTGGTGAAGCTTCAAGAAGTGCATGTAGCCGACGGTTGTCGTGCGCTCAAACTGATCGCCCGTGCGGCCGTCGTACAACTGCACTTGGGTGCGCGTTGCCGTCATGCCTTTGACCTTGGCGATGTCGTCTGGGTAAGCCAGCTGCAGCATTTTCATGATGTCAGCTTCTGAGGCACCGTCAAACACCGGGGTGGCGAAAGGCACACCGCCCGTGAGATTGCCAGCCATCTCGATGACTTCGTCATCCGACAGTTTGGCCAAATCTTCGGAGCGACCCGACTTGTTGTAGATGGTGTCCATGAACTTGCGCAGCTCGGCCACTTTGGCTTCGGCTTGCAGCATGTCACCAATCCGCTGGCCCAGACCTTTAGCGGCCCAGCCCAAGTGGACTTCAAGCACCTGACCGACGTTCATCCGTGAAGGAACGCCGAGTGGGTTCAGCACGATGTCGCACGGTGTACCGTCGGCCATGAAAGGCATGTCTTCGACAGGCACGATCTTGGAGACCACACCTTTGTTGCCGTGACGGCCGGCCATTTTGTCGCCCGGTTGCAGGCGGCGTTTGACAGCCAAGTAAACCTTGACCATCTTCAGCACACCGGCTGGCAGCTCGTCGCCTTGCGTCAGCTTCTTGCGCTTTTCTTCAAAGGCGAGGTCGAAGCTGTGACGTGTCTGCTCCATCGAGTTTTTGATGCTCTCGAGTTGCGTCGCGACTTCGTCGTCCGCTGGACGGATGTCGAACCAGTGGTACTTCTCGACATCGGCCAAATAAGCCTTGTCGATTTTGGTGCCTTTGGCCAGCTTCTTAGGACCGCCGTTGGCGACTTTGCCGTTCAGCAACTTTTCGATACGGTCGAACGCGTCAGCTTCGACGATGCGCAGCTGGTCGTTCAAGTCGAGGCGGAAGCGCTTCAGCTCGTCGTCGATGATCTGCTGAGCACGCTTGTCGCGCACGATGCCTTCACGAGTGAAGACCTGCACGTCGATGACGGTGCCTTGCGAACCTTGGCTGACGCGCAGCGAGGTGTCTTTCACGTCGCTGGCTTTTTCGCCGAAGATGGCGCGCAGCAGTTTTTCTTCTGGTGTCAGCGTGGTCTCGCCTTTTGGCGTGACCTTGCCGACCAGCGTGTCGCCTGGCTGGACTTCAGCACCGACATAAATAATGCCTGATTCGTCCAGACGGTTCAACTGCAATTCCGACAAGTTCGGAATGTCGCGCGTGATGTCTTCGGCACCGAGCTTGGTGTCGCGGGCCATGACCACGAGTTCTTCGATGTGAATCGAGGTGTAGCGGTCCTCTGAGACCACGCGCTCGGAGATCAGGATCGAATCCTCGAAGTTGTAGCCGTTCCATGGCATGAAGCCGATCAACATGTTCTGACCAATGGCGATTTCGCCGAGGTCGGTCGATGCGCCGTCAGCGATCACGTCACCTTTGGCCAGTTTGTCGCCCATCTTGACGATAGGACGCTGATGGATGTTGGTGTTTTGGTTGGAACGCTGGTACTTGATCAGGTTATAGATGTCGACACCGATTTCACCAGCCAGTGCTTCAGCATCATTCACGCGCACCACGATGCGGGTCGCGTCAACGTAGTCAACGATACCGCCGCGGGTCGCTGTGACCACGGTGCCGGAATCGATCGCGGCAACGCGCTCGATACCCGTGCCGACCAATGGCTTTTCAGGACGCAGCACAGGCACAGCCTGACGTGACATGTTGGCGCCCATCAGCGCGCGGTTGGCGTCATCGTGCTCAAGGAAAGGCACGAGTGAGGCAGCGACAGACACGATCTGCGCGGGCGAGACGTCCATGTATTGAACGCGCTCAGCACCGCACAAAATGGACTCACCGTTTTCACGGGCAGAGACCAAGTCGCCGGTCAGCTTGCCTTCGTCGTCGAGCAAGGCGTTGGCCTGGGCGATAACGTACTTGCCTTCTTCGATGGCCGACAGGTAGTCGATTTGCGTGGTGATCTTGGTCTCAACAACGCGGCGATACGGGGTCTCAATGAAACCGTATTCGTTCAAACGTGCGTACAGCGCCAACGAGTTGATCAGACCAATGTTCGGACCTTCAGGCGTTTCAATCGGGCAGACGCGACCGTAATGGGTCACGTGCACGTCACGCACTTCAAAGCCGGCACGTTCGCGGGTCAAACCACCGGGGCCAAGGGCCGATACGCGGCGCTTGTGGGTGATCTCAGCCAGCGGGTTGGTCTGGTCCATGAACTGCGACAACTGCGAAGCACCGAAGAACTCTTTCAGGGCCGCAGAAATCGGCTTGGAAT
>JBEDKR010000263.1:0-3765 GCA_041172005.1 Pseudomonadota bacterium | reverse complement strand
AAGCACATGGTCGACGCGCTGGAGAAAGCCAAGGACGACCGCTGGGCACAAAAAACCGCTACCGCCTTGCGCAAGCGTTCACCGCTGATGCTGCACGTGACTTTGGAACAAATTCGCCGTGCTCGGCAAATGACGTTGGCCGACGACCTGCGCATGGAACGCGACATGGTGCAGCACAGCTTTTACGATCGACCCGGTGCTGCCAGTGAAGTCATGGAAGGCATTCGCGCCTTGGTGATCGACAAGGACTACACGCCGAAGTGGAACCCTGCGCGCATTGAAGATGTGAAGCCCGGTATGGCCGATGTCTTTTTCGTCAGCCCTTGGACGGCTGAAACGCATCCGCTGAAGACACTGTAATTTTTAACGACCGCGTGACTTCATCACGCGCTCAACTTCGCGCTTACCTTCGCGGTCTTTGATGGTATCGCGCTTGTCGTGCTCGGCTTTGCCTTTGGCCAAGCCGATTTCGCACTTCACGCGGCCATTTTTCCAGTGCATGTTGAGCGGCACCAGCGTGAAGCCTTTTTGCTCCACTTTGGCCAGTAAGCGTTTGATTTCATCTTTGTGCATCAAGAGTTTCTTGGTGCGGATGGAATCCGGTTGCACGTGTGTTGAGGCGGTGCCCAGCGGGTTGATCTGGCAGCCGATGATGAAGAGTTCGCCGTTGCGGATGACCACGTAGCCATCCGTCAACTGCACTTTGCCTTCGCGGACTGATTTGACTTCCCAGCCTTCCAGCACCATGCCGGCTTCAAAGCGTTCTTCAATATGGTAGTTGTAAGTCGCTTTTTTGTTGTCGGCAATGCGAATGGCGGCAGCTGCCGCTTTGGGCGACAGATTGGCTGCGGGCTTGGCAGGCTTGCCTGAAGAGGCCGCTGCGGGTTTTTTGGAGGAGCTTGCTTCTTTGGTGGCCATGGCTGAGAGGTGAGGGCGCGGGCGGCTAATACAATTGCCAGCGCAACTGCATTGTATGAAAACCGTTCACAAGTCCGTCCTCCTCTGGTACAGCGCCGAAGAAATGTTTGCGCTCGTCACCGACGTCGCCCACTATCCGGCGTTTTTGCCGTGGTGCGACCAAGCTTCTGTGCTGACCGAAGACGACAGTAACATGACCGCCAAAGTGGGTATTTCATTCGGCGGCATCAAACAAGGCTTCACCACCCGCAACCGACATGTGGCCGGCCGCGAAGTGGCGATGGAGCTGGTCGACGGCCCGTTTTCCCAACTTGATGGTCTTTGGACCTTCACGCCGCTCGGTGAAGGTCAGCGAGCATGCAAAGTTGACTTCACGCTGCGCTACAGTTTTGCCAACCGGGCACTGGCCGCGCTGGTCGGTCCGGTCTTTGACAAGATCGCCGGCAGCATGGTCGAAGCCTTCGTCAAGCGCGCAACGCAGGTCTACGGCGAGCCGTGAGTCGCCACCGCATCCATACATGAAAATTGCTGTGACCTATGCGCCAGCCCAACGCTTGGCCGATGAGTGGTTGCTTGACATGCCCGAGGGCAGCACCGTTCAACTGGCGCTACAACATTCAGGTGTACAGACAAGGTTTTCCGACATCCCCGAACTTCTGGCCAGAGGCGATTTATGTTTGGGCATCTGGGGTCGCAGTTGCGGTGCGGATCAAGTGCTGTCTGATCAAGACCGGGTCGAAATTTACCGACCTTTGCGGGTTGACCCGAAGGTTGCACGCCGCGAGCGATTCAGAGGGCAGGGCGTTAAGCGCGCCGGGCTGTTCGCGAAAAAACGCGAAGGTGGAAAAGCCGGCTACTGAAGCAAAAAACCAGCTGTCAGCACGGGTACAATCGCGTTTTTGGAGCTTTCCCTATGCGCCTACTCGGCAAAGCGCTGACCTTCGACGACGTCTTGTTGGTCCCTGCGTACTCCCAAGTCCTGCCCAAGGACACATCACTTTCCACCCAGTTTTCTCGCAACATTCGCCTGAACCTGCCCTTGGTTTCGGCCGCCATGGACACCGTCACCGAGGCGCGTCTGGCGATTGCCATTGCCCAAGAGGGCGGCATCGGTATTGTTCATAAAAACCTGACCCCGCAAGAGCAAGCCGCGCACGTGGCCAAGGTCAAGCGCTATGAGTCCGGCGTGGTGCGTGACCCTGTTGTCATCACTCCTGAACACACCGTGCTGCAGGTGATGGAGCTGTCTGAACAACTGGGTATTTCTGGATTTCCGGTTTGCGACGGCGGCAAAGTCATCGGCATTGTCACCAGCCGTGACCTGCGCTTTGAAACCCGCTACGACGTCAAGGCACACCAGATCATGACGCCGCGTGAAAAGCTGATCACGGTGAAAGAAGGCACCTCGCCAGCCGAGGCCAAGGCCTTGCTCAACAAGTACAAGTTAGAGCGCTTGTTGGTGGTCAATGACGACTTTGAGCTCAAAGGCTTGATCACCGTCAAAGACATCACCAAGCAAACCAATTTCCCCAACGCTGCACGTGACGCCGCGGGTCGCCTTCGCGTAGGCGCTGCGGTCGGTGTCGGTGCCGGCACTGAAGAGCGCGTTGAAGCCTTGGTCCGCGCGGGCGTTGACGCCATCGTTGTCGACACCGCACACGGCCACAGCCACGGCGTCATTGAACGCGTGCGTTGGGTCAAACAAAACTATCCGCACATCGATGTGATTGGCGGCAACATTGCCACCGGCGCTGCTGCACTGGCGCTGGTCGAAGCCGGTGCTGATGCTGTCAAAGTTGGTATCGGCCCGGGCAGCATTTGCACGACGCGCATTGTGGCAGGCGTGGGTGTGCCGCAAATCATGGCCATCGACAGCGTGGCTACAGCGCTGCGCGGCACGGGCGTTCCCTTGATTGGCGACGGCGGCATTCGCTTCAGCGGCGATATTGCCAAAGCCATTGCGGCTGGCGCCGGTACCGTCATGATGGGTGGCATGTTTGCGGGCACTGAAGAGGCGCCTGGCGAAGTCATTTTGTTCCAGGGTCGGAGCTACAAAAGCTACCGCGGCATGGGCAGCATTGGCGCCATGCAGCAGGGCAGTGCAGACCGTTATTTTCAGGAAGCCACCACCGGCAACCCGAATGCAGACAAGCTGGTGCCCGAGGGCATTGAAGGCCGGGTGCCTTACAAAGGCTCCATGGTGTCCATCGTCTACCAAATGGCTGGCGGTTTGCGCGCCAGCATGGGTTACTGTGGCTGCGCCACGATTGAAGACATGCAGAACCGGGCTGAGTTTGTCGAGATCACCTCTGCCGGCATCCGCGAAAGCCATGTGCATGATGTGCAAATCACCAAAGAAGCGCCAAATTATCGGGCTGAATAATTAGCCCCCACGCTTGGCACTTCGTGTACTGCGCTGCCCCCCGAGGGGGCGTATTTTCCTAGGGGCGGCCCGTCGGAAAATTGCCCTTGCCTAACGCCATCTGTCGAACCTGACCCGATTCATGCTTCACCAAAAAATACTCATTCTCGACTTCGGCTCGCAAGTCACTCAACTCATTGCCCGCCGTGTTCGTGAGGCGCATGTTTTTTGTGAAGTCCATCCCTGCGATGTGACCGATGACTGGATTCGTGAGTACGCCAAAGACGGCAATCTCAAGGGCGTTATTTTGTCGGGCAGCCATGCCAGCGTTTACGAAGAGTCGACTGACAGGGCACCACAAGCTGTCTTTGATTTGGGTATTCCGGTGCTGGGTATTTGCTACGGCATGCAGACCATGGCGCAGCAGCTTGGCGGCAAAGTCGAAGGCGGAACCACGCGTGAGTTTGGCTACGCTGAAGTGCGTG
>JBEDKR010000262.1:0-3771 GCA_041172005.1 Pseudomonadota bacterium | reverse complement strand
GGTGGCGGTGGCGGCCAAGGCCGTTCCGGCAACTTCGGCTCGTTCAACGGTCGTTAATAACGACACGCTCGCTCACAGCCTGCGTTAAAAAAACGGCCTGCTGCTCCCGTCAAGGGAACAGCAGGCCGCTTTGTTTTGGGCTCAACGATTTAGAAGTTGCGCCGACTATTGACCGCTCAGTCCTTGACGAACAAGGTCACCAGCGCATCGCTGCCGACTTGCTGGCTCCAGTGCCCATGCACAGCGGGGTCAAACACCGCGCCTGCAGGCAACACATCGGCAGAATAAAAATGCTCGCCGGCTTTGAAGATGCGAGAGACACCGCCTTGCAGACCGATTTCCATCTGGCCCTGCAAAATAAAAACCCACTGCGGCTGGCCGGTGCAATGAAACTGGCTGCGAAAACCCACCGGACTTTGGCGCAACTGGTAACCCGCCGAGGGAAACACCGGCGACAGCATCGACGCAGGAGAACCTTCGGTCAACACAATGCTCTCCTCACAGAATTTAGCGCGACCATCGGTGTCGGTGAAGAGGACGATTTTGGTGAAATGAGACATGGCTTGTTCTTCAGGATAGGGCGTTAAACATCGTGCGAATGGTGTTCTGAAAGTGTGGCCGCGTGATGTCACTCCAAGCCGTGCCACGCACCGCCAACCAAGCAGGCAAATGCAAGGCTTGGTCGGTCACCAAATCGTAGCAGGCCAGCGAATAAGGACCCTGGTCGTGATTCAACATCCGCAGCGCCAGAATACAACCCTCGACAGCCGCCAGACCGGGCATGTGTTCAACGTCGTACCAGCGCGAAATCTCGGGCATCCAGCCTTCCTCAGGGTCCATTTCAACGATGTAATGAAAGGCCGCACTCGCGCCGGCAGAGCGGCCAGGCGCGGCAAACACTTGCTCCAACCTAGAGACGCGAATATTGCTGAAACCAGCGCCCTCAGCGCCCCACCAGTCGGTCATCGGCGTCAAGGCGTCGGCGGCGAGCAGACCCGGGCTGACGAGTCGCGCATAACAGTAAGCGGTCTGCGTCGGGGCCGACCAAGCGACCCGGTGCAGGCTGAGCGGCAAGCGGCTCTGCTCGCAAAATCGTGCAAAGCTGCTGGCAAGTGAAGCTTGTGCCGTAGCGCCGATCGCGCCCGGCACAGCCGTCAACTGAACCAGAATGAAATCAGTGAAGTGCGTAACTTGCGCCATCTCAGTGACCAATCTGCAGCGCCACCAAAAAGCGCGACACCATGTTGTAAGCCGCCACGGTGGCGACCAGATCAATCTGGCCTTGCACATCAAAATGTTGGCGGACCTCGGCGTACAAAGCATCGGGCACGTCGATGTCGCGCGTCATGGCGTCGGTCAAACGCAGCGCTACGCGCTGGGCTTCGGTGAAAGGCGCATCGGCGGCCAGTGGCATGCTGCGACTGGCTTCAACGGCTTCTGCCGAGACACCCGCCGCGAGCGCATGTGGCACATGGGCGTCGAACTCGTAAGGCGCACGGTTCAACACGGCCACACGCAAAATAACCAGCTCACGCAGGCCCGCCGGAATGCTGTTGCGGTTGCGCACGGCAGAGAGCATTTGCTCCCAGCCATGGGCGATCGGCGGGCTGTTGAGCAAGACGCCGTACAAGGGCGAAATGCGACCGCGCTCTGCCATGATCTGCGCTTCTTGCGCCGCGAGTTCAGGCTTCGTGCCGGGAATGACAAGTGGAATACGCATGTGGGATCAATCTGGTTTGATGTTGTTGGCTTTGACGACGCGCGCCCATTTGGCCGTATCACTTTTCAACAACGTGGCCAATTCCGCAGGCGTCGATGGTGAGGGCTCCGCACCCGATGCCTGCAGTCTGGCGCGAACCTGCGGGTTGTTCAGCGTGCGGCGCACGGCTTGGTTGACACGATCCAAGTCAGCCGCCGATGTGCCTTTGGCGGCAAACAGAGCGTACCAGTTGTCAGAGTCGACGCCGGGAATGCCCATTTCGTTGAAGGTTTTGACATTCGGCAGCAGCGGATGACGCTTGGGGGCAGCAAGGCCCAAGGCCTTCAGTTTGCCTGCGTTGATATGTGAAATCAGACCAGGAATGTCACCAAAGAAACCCGTGACGTGGCCAGCCAAGACATCATTGATCGCCGGAGCAGCGCCTTTGTACGGCACATGCAGAAGCTTGGTTTTGGCGGCGTCGTTCAGCAATTCCATCGCGAGGTGCGGCACGCTGCCAGTGCCAGACGACGCCATCGACAACTGCTTGCTGCCCGGCACGCGGCTGGCCGCCACCAACTCAGCCGCATTGGCGTAGGGCACGTTGGCTCCGACCACCAGCACCTCGACGTTGTTGACCACCAGCGAGACCGGCGCCAAGTCACGCTCTGGGTTGTAAGCCAGCTTTTCGTACAGCGACGGATTGATGGCGACTGCACCGACGCTGGTCAGCCACAAGGTGCTGCCATCGGGCGTGGCGCGCGTCACAAACTCTGCCGCAATGGCACCGTTGCCGCCCGCCTTGTTTTCAACAATCACTTGATGACCGAGCTCTTTGCTCAAGGTTTCAGCCATGCTGCGGGCCACAAAATCTACCGGCCCGCCCGGTGGAAAAGCCACGACCAAACGCGTGATGTTGGACTGCGCAGCCACCGGCAAGCTGAACGTCAAGGCCGTCAGCAGCACGCTCAAAGCGGTGCCGACAACACGACGATTGACAGTAGCAGGACGGCTCGACGCAGGTTTGAAAGTAGCCATGAATATCTCCTCGTTGTTATAAAAATCAAATCAGTCGCAGCGCACGGACATGCCGCCGTCAACCACGATCTCGGTACCCGTCACAAAGCGGGCTTCGTCACTGGCCAAAAAGAGCGCTGCGTTAGCGGTGTCGCGGCCGTCGCCCATGAAGGGCAGCGGAATGCGCGCTTGGCGTTGGCGCAGCAAGGCTTCAGCGTCGCCGCCGGCACGTTGCCCGGCCAGCCGAACTTCCACCATCGGCGTGTGCAATTGGCCCGGCACCACGGTGTTCACGCGAATGCCCTGCTTGGCATATTGCACCGCCAGCACGCGCGTGAATTGAATCACCGCCGCCTTGCTTGCAGCGTAGGCGATCTGTGCCGCACCCGTCCAGCGCACGGCCGAGGTAGACGACATGTTGACGATGGCGCCGCCACCTTGGGCCAGCATGTGCGGCAACACGTGCTTGCAGGTGAGGAAGACGCTTTTGAGGTTGTGGTCGATCTGCGCGTCCCAGACTTCTTCACTCATCTCAATCGGGCCGCCCTTGGCCGAACCGCCGACGTTGTTGACCAAAATATCGATGCGCCCGTACTCGGCGATGCAGGCCTCGACCATGGCCTCGATAGACGCGGCTTGCGTCACGTCACACAAACCGATGGCCAGCACACCACCGGCATCGGCTACGCGCTGCGCTGTTTCTGTCAGCGCCGAAGCTTCGCGGTCTACCGCAAAAATACGAGCGCCCTCTTCTGCAAACCGGACTGCCATGGCGCGGCCGTTGCCCCAACCAGGACCGACCGATCCGGCACCAGTGATGAGGGCCACTTTGCCGGCCAGTCGGCCTTGGCCGCGGGCCGGTGAAGATGAATTTGAAGTAGTCATCATGGTGTTCCTTGGCGAGCGTTAAACAGTGAATTGATAAAGTGCTTGTGGGTTGCGCACCAGCAACTTGTCGAGCAAGTCCGGGGTGGGTGCAATCGCCCTCAGCCGGTCCACCAGCACGCCGTCGTCGGGCACGTGCGTGTGGTTTGGATGCGGCCAATCAGTGCCCC
>JBEDKR010000261.1:0-3775 GCA_041172005.1 Pseudomonadota bacterium | reverse complement strand
TCATCAGTTCTCGGTCTGCAGCAAATAATTTACCAAAACCGTCCACGCTCAAGTAGCTCGACTCGATACCTAAATTTTGAAGGCGCTCACGAACCTCTTTCATGGCGATGACTTTGTTCACTGCAGCGTTGATTTTCTCGACCACGGCTGGCGGCGTTCCTGCAGGGGCGAGTAGACCGAACCAAGACTCAAAAGCAAAACCCTTCAAGCCTGACTCGGCAATGGTAGGGATCTGCGACAACAAAGTGGAGCGCTTGGTGCCGCTCAATCCAATCACGCGCAGGCGTGGTTCCTGCAAGTAAACACCAACACCCGCAGTCGGCACAATCACGGCGTGCGCTCTGCCACCGGTCACATCGTTCACCGCCTCTTGCGTGCCTTTGTACGGCACGTGCTGCATCTCGATCCCGGCGAATTTTGCGAAATAAGCCATGGCCAAATGCGTTGAACTGCCGACACCTGCCGAGTTGTAATTGAGCATACCGGGGTTACTTTTTGCATACTGAACAAACTCTGCGGTGGTCTTGACCGGGAGTTTTGAATTGACCATCAAAATGTAGCTTTGATTGCCAATATTCACGACCGGAACGAATTCTTTGATCGGGTCGTAAAAGGGTCTTGCACCCATTGCCGCCGTGACAAAGTGACTTGAAGCGGCCATCAGCAAGGTTCGACCGTCTGGTTCTGCGCGCGATACAAAAGCCGTGCCAATAGCACCACCGGCCCCGGGTTTAGCTTCAATGATCCAGTTTTGGTTCATCTCTTTGATGAGGTCTTCCTGAATCGCCCGTGCCGGCATTTCCCTGGCGCCTCCAGCGGCAAATGGAACAATGATTCGGGCAACACTGCCACCGACTTGAGCCCAGACCGAATCGGTCAAGGCAGCCAAGGTGCTTGCCAACAATAGGTTTCTCCGCTTCATCATGTCTCCTTTATATTTTTCAAAATTGGTCAAGATTGCGTCAAAACAGTCGAGAAAAATCTTCAAACAATTCATCCACGGCATAGGCACACGGAATCAAGCCCTGCTCGTGTGAATTCCGAATCAGCACCTCCAAAGCACGGCGGTTTGGCTCAACTCCAAAAGGTGTCAGATCTAGCGCCCCAAGATTTTCAGCATCAGCCAACTTCTTGCTTTTTTCAAGCGTGGCGTAAATTTCCCGAACCACTTCAGGCCGTTCACGGCAGAGCTCTGTGTCAATCACCATCATGTGATTGATTGGCAACATCTGATGACGGGCACTCCAAGCTTTGGCGGCTTCATGTGGATCGGGCAAAACGGCCTTCAGTCGTGGATCATCCGGCAAGTCAGTGCCAATGATGGCGGCATCCAATTCACCTGCCAGCAGCATCTCGACCATGGTGCACCCTCCTGGCGCACGGACAAATCCCGCCGGATCCGGGAATTCCGCTAGATGGCCATCTTCAAAGGTGACCCACTGGACATCGCTCAAAGGCACGCCATAGTCGTCAGCCAAAATCCCCCGAACCCAAGTGACAGTAGTCTGCGCATGCGCACGAATACCGATGCGTTTTCCCTGAAGCTGGGCGACGGTAACCCGCGGCCGTTCAGCGTTGTAAACCAGACAGTGGTGCTGAAAGCGCCCGGCGCCCACAACCGCCGGCATCAGCGTGAGCGGCTTACCATAGGCTTTGGCTTGCAAAAAAGTCACCAAGGCGAGTTCAGCCACATCGAACTCAAGGTCGCGCACCACCCGTTTGAAGGCCCGATTGGGTACTTTGACATCGGCAAAATCGAACTCAAACAGCGTCGGCACGATGCTTCCGTTTTTAACGGCCCGGGTATTGGGGTAGTTACCCAAGAGCGTCTTTAATTTCAACATAGCCTGCATCACTCCGCTGAAAAATTGTCGACTTCGAGACTGCCCAGGGCTGGATACAGCGCGTGCGCAGTCCGCGAATAAATCCACTCCTGCTCTATCAGAGACAGCGCAGCGGTGGCTTCCATGGCTTCGTTCAACAGGTCTTTGAGACTGCCCGAAGATGCAGGAAAATTAGAGCCCCAAGCAATGCGTTGTGCGCCAAATGTGTCGACCACTGCACGGGAAAATTGAGCTTGTGTAGAACGACCCGTTTTGGATTCACGCACGTTATGCGTGGTGAACTTGAAATACAAATTCTCGTATCGCGCCAGAGCAAACAAGGCTGCGGCTGAGTCGTAGGGCGCACCGCCTTCAAGCTCGGGACGTGCAAAGTGATCAAGCAAGACCACCGCTTTAGGGAAGCGCTTGAGCAAGACTTCCAACTGCGGCAAACCATCAGCCCGAAGCTGCACACAGATAGGAATAGCGTTGTCCGAAATGTAGGCCCACGCGTCAAAGGCTTTCGGATCGTCCAAGCGAATGCTTCGATCAGCCGCAGTGTGTCCAGCAATAAAAACACGTGCGCCGCTCAAGCCCGCTTGCATCCAATACTGGATTTTTTCAATGGCATTCTTGGCCTGCATGTCGACCGAAAAAACACCGACCAACTGATCCGGGGATGTCGCCACACTGGCTTGTACATAACTGTTGTCATGGCCATAACAGGTAGAAGCTTGAACCAACACAGATTTGGCCACACCTGCCTGTTTCATCGCGGTCAGCATGCCGGCGGCGCTTACAGGACGCTCCTTGGACCAGCCAGATTGCGCACCACCCATGGGGGCCAAGGGATAACGCAGCGCGTCATCTGCGATCACGTGGTTGTGAAGATCAACGATAGGCAGAGCAATAGACATGGTGTTTAACCTGTGAAAAGATGGCCAATGGTGCCTGAGTTCTCATAAGTTTAAAACTTAATTAAATCCAACTTAACATATCGTTTTACTTATGTTTTTTACCGCAAGAATTCTCTGAAGGACGCTTTATGGCCCAACTCGACTGGTTTATCCGCGCCAACCTCAAGCCTCGGCATCTCCAAATGATGGTGGCATTGGACGACCTGCGGCATTTGGGCCGCGTTGCCAGTAGCCTGCATATTTCTCAGCCCGCAGTGTCCCTGGCTTTGGGTGAGCTGGAGAAAGGACTTGGTTTCAAATTATTTGAAAGAACCCCGAAGGGCGTCGTTCCAAATGCTTATGGAGAATGTCTGATTAAACAAGCCCGCGTCGTGCTGGGCAGTTTGGCCCAAGTACGCCATGAACTGCACGCGCTGTTATCGGGCGCCTCGGGCAAGGTGCATGTGGGCGCCCTTCCCGCCATGACGCCTGGTTTATTGCCCAAGACGCTGTCGCTCTTGAAACAAAAAACACCCTTGACAAGCATCCTGATCCAAGAGGGATCGATGGACGCCCTGCTGCCCGAACTGCGCCGCGGTACGGTGGACTTGATCGTCGGCCGACTCGTCAACCGCAGCGCCAAAGACGATCTATCCGAAGAGTCTCTGTACGAAGGGCACAACGTTGTGGTGGTGGGACGGAGTCACCCGCTAGCAGCCCGTCAGGATTTGACTTGGAAAGACTTGGTGGAGTACCCGTGGGTCTTGCCGCCAGTGGGTTCGTTGTCACGAGAGCCTTTGGAAAATGCGCTCCAGCAAAATGGAGGCAGCATGCCCGCCGACTATGTGGAAACGCTGTCGATCCACGTGATCACCGGCTACTTGCAACAATCGCAGGCGATCGGGGTGCTGTCACAAGTTGTCGCACGGCATTACATACAAGCAGGTCTGCTGGCGCAACTGCCATTGGTTTTACCTAACCCAGAACGTCCTATTGGCGTCACGTGGAGCCGGCTCAAACCGATATCGCCGGCCATGGAGGCGTTCATGCAATGCC
>JBEDKR010000260.1:0-3796 GCA_041172005.1 Pseudomonadota bacterium | reverse complement strand
CAAAGCCGCCGACGCCGGGTGACCGGTCTGCGGCACCTCGGCGTCATGGCTGACCGTCATGCAGCGACCCGGGTGCGACAGCGCCTCTAAAGCAACCCGAAACATCGCCTGACTGCCGAAAGCCTCATGCGTGAAGCCCGCACCGAGATTTGACAAATCGTGTGCGCTCATGACGCCTCTCCTTCGTCATCCGTCGAACCCGATTCGCGAGCCACTGTGAAAAATTCAACCTTGGTGCTCTGCGCACGCTGCTCGCGCTGGCTGCGCAGCAGCGCCAGATGTTGCCGCACCGGGCTCAGCAAGGTTTGCTCCAATAAATCCTGCTGCGCAATGTCTTGCAGCAAGGCATCGGCTACAGCAGCCAGCCCAACCTGGCGGTGCGAACGACCCAAGGCATAAGCGACACCGACCACAGCGGTGTCCACCTGCGCACCCGACATACGCAAGGCGCAGCGGCTGACAGTCACCTCGCCCAAGTTAAAGCGTTCACCCGTCGAACCTGCGCGACCCTGCACCATCATCAAACCGGTTTCTGGCGCTCTGAGCCAATGCGGCTTGGTCGGCCAATGCGCACCAACAGCCGACTCCAGCAGGTCCAGCGGTGCTCGCGACAGCAAGGCCATCCAGTCAGCACGCACCATCGGCGGTGCTGGGTCGTGATTGTCAAATGCATGAAACATTCTGGTGATACCCTCAAGTTGTATAGACAAATAAATTCACTTCGCCAAGCTTAACGATCACATAAGTAGGTTTCATGACAACACTGACATCGGCTGCACCCAGCCTTGAGCGGCCAACCCGGGAGAGTTTTTGGCACCGCATTGCAGCGCAAATTTCCGAGGCCATCAGCAGCGGCACTTACCCACCGGGTGAACGCCTGCCTTCTGAACATGCACTGGCCGAACAATTTGGCGTGAACCGGCACACCATTCGAAAATCACTGGCGAGCTTGTCGAGCCAAGGCTTGGTGCGCGTGACCCAAGGCAGCGGTACCTACGTGGAGGACTTTGCAGTGGAACTGATGTTGGGCAAACGCACGCGCCACCGACACAGCTTGGTGCAAGCGGGCCTGCGCGGTGGCCTGCAAGTGCTGGAGTCCAGCACCGTCAGAGCCAACAGCGCGCAAGCTAAAGCCTTGGCGCTGCCAGCGCGCAGCAAGCTGTTGTGCTTGAGCGTGCTGGGCGAAGCTGAAGGCCAAACTCTCCATGTCAGCGAGCGCTATTTCCCGCTGCCACGCTTCAACGGGCTGGACGCCGTGATCGCTGGGACAGGCTCCATCACTGCGGCCTTTGCGGCCTGTGGGTTGACCGATTACACCCGGCAAGAAAGCCGTATCACGGCCCAAATACCAACTGCAGCCATCGCTGCGCACTTGCGCCAACCCGTCAGCAGGCCGGTGCTGGAAGTGACCAGCGTCAACGTCGACAGCACCGGCACTCCGATTGAATTTGCAACGACTTGGTTTGCCGGTGACCGCGTCAAACTAACCATACGCCATGATGACTAACACCCTGCCCCCACCCTATCGATTTGCAGTTTACTTCGCACCACCGCCAGACAGCCCGTGGTGGCAAGCCGGCAGCCAGTGGCTGGGACGCTGCGCTGCAGGGCAGCCACTCAAGCCCATGCCTGCGGTCAAGGGCTTCAGCGAGGAGGCATTCCGTCAGGTGACCGCCGCACCGCGCCGCTACGGTTGGCACGCAACGCTGAAGGCTCCCTTCAGCTTGGCGACGGGAGCTGATGCAGGTCAACTGCGGGCTGCCCTGAAAATGATTGCCGCAAGCTCCAGCACCTTTGCGATGCCGCCGCTCAAGGTCGCACTGCTTGATGATTTTCTAGCGATCGTGCCGCAGACCACCAGCGGAGAAGCCAACTCCTTGGCCGCCAGATGCGTCATGGAACTGCAGCCCTTGGCTGCACCGCTGTCAGCAGCTGATTTGCAGCGCCGGCGGCAAGCACCGCTGTCACCCGCGCAAGACGCGCTGTTGGTGCGCTGGAGCTATCCCTTCGTACTCGATGAATATCAACTTCATTGCTCGCTGACTGGCTCACTCAAACACATGAACTCGCAGCAAGTGCAAAACCTGCAAGAGGCTGCAGAAGACTGGTTCGCCAACCTGCCGCCCTGCAACTTCGAATCACTGGCGCTGTTCGCCGAACCGACGCAAGGTGCGGACTTCGTGTTGCATGAGCACTTCAGGTTGGCAGCATGAACCAGCGCCTGGTCTATGTCATGGGTCCGTCAGGCGCGGGCAAAGACAGCCTGCTCGACTGGCTCAAAAACAGACTGCCGCCACAGTCGCCCATCCACTTCGCCAAACGCACCATTGACCGACCACTGCAAGCACTGGGCGAACAACACGAAAGCGTGGACGCAGCCACCTTTGAGCGTCTGCAACAGGCGCAGTCATTTGCCATGCACTGGCTTGCCAACGGCAGACAGTACGGCGTGCGCCATGGCGAGCTGGAGCCGCTTCAACAGCAGCAATGGCTGCTGGTGAACGGCTCACGCGCCTACCTCCCCGAAGCGCTGCGTCAGTTCGACGGTTTGACTGTGTTGCACATCAGTGCCAGCGCTGACATCCTTCGCGCTCGACTGCTAGCGCGACAACGAGAAACGCCTGAGGTGGTTGAAGCGCGCGTACAGCGTGCCGTCGCCTTTGTCATTCCGCCGACTTGTCGTTGCGTGAATGTATTGAACGACACCAGCCTCGACGATGCTGGCGCCGTGTTGATGAACGAACTGTCATGCCTGCCCGGTTGGCCAGCAGGCTGAACTGTCGACCTGCCTAAGCGGACTTCAACCCATCCAACTCACGCGGGAACTTGCTGACAGGCCTGGCGGCGACCAAGTTGTCTTGGAACATTTGCCCGGCCTGTCGCCAGCTGAACGCCAGCGCGCGTTCGCGGGCATGGGCGCGGTCAACCTCCAGTGCAGCAGCAAAGGCCTGCTTCAAGTCCACATGCAGGACGCCGCCTTTGTGGCCGTCGGGGGTGTTCAGCACTTCCAACGGGCCGTCCACCGGGTAGGCGGCAACAGGTGTGCCGCAAGCCATGGCTTCGAGCATGACCAGCCCAAATGTTTCTGACTTGCTTGGGAACACAAAGACATCGGCTGCGGCATAGACCTTGGCCAATTCTTCGCGGGCCAGCAGGCCGAGCCAGCGCACTTTCGGATAGCGCGCTTTGAGTGACGCTTCCAGAGGCCCCACGCCACAGACCACCTTGGTGCCGGGAATGTCCAATTGCAGAAAAGTTTCGATGTTTTTTTCGTACGAAACCCGCCCGACAAAAAGCGAGACAGGGCGTTTGAGCTCTTCAAGTTCCGGGTAGATTCTGGCGCTTCCATGAAAACGAAATAAATCGGTGTCGACACCGTGCGTCCAGGTGCGCAGTTGTCCAAAGCCGCGTTGTTTGAGCATCTCCAGCACCCCTTGGGTGGGCACCATGATGCCCGCTGATGGCTTGTGGAAATGGCGGAACAAGGCATAACCCATCCACAGGGGAACACGCAAGGCTGCCTTCAAAATTTCAGGGAACTTGGTGTGAAATGCCGTGGTGAATTGCAGCTTGTGCTTGGCGCAATACGCTCGCGCTGCCCAGCCCAGTGGGCCTTCGGTGGCGACGTGAATGGCATCAGGAGAAAATTCATCCAGTTGCTGGTTCAAAAAAGGGCGGGGCTTCAAGGCCAGATCAATCCCGGCATAACCTGGGCAAGGCCTGGTCTTGAACTGCCCCGGATGAATTACCAGCACTTCATGGTGACGACCTTCAAGATCACGCACCAGTTCCAGCA
>JBEDKR010000259.1:0-3806 GCA_041172005.1 Pseudomonadota bacterium | reverse complement strand
GATAGAAGGTCGCGACTTCATAGACGGAGGTTTGCGGCAGACGCATCTCTTGCGCCAGCGCCGCCAGATGTGCCGCTGACAAATGGCCAAAACGATCCTGAATTTTGTGCAGATGCTCGATCAATAAATCGGCCTGACGTGACTCTGTACCGAGCAGACTCTGCACTTCTACCAGCGCGGCGGGGTCAACGCGTCGGCCCTTGGGGGCTTGGCGTTTGCGCTCCTTGGTGGAGGCCTCAATGACGGCGATGGGAATGATCGGATAGTTCATATGGGCTTGTTCAGGTCTGTGCAGAGTGGTGGTCAGGATCGACAGATTCAGATGACGTGTTCGTGGCGAAGTTCCAAGATCTCATCTGCGCTGTAACCGAGCTGGGTCAGCACCTCGTCCGTGTGTTCGCCCAACAAGGGAGAGCGCGTGACTTCTGTGCTGCTGTCTGACAGCTTGATGGGATTGCCAACGGTGAGGTACTTGCCGCGTGTCGGGTGATCAACTTCGACAATGGTGCCGGTGGCACGCAGGGCGGGTTCTTCGGCGATTTCTTTCATCGACAAAATAGGGCCGCACGGAATATCGTATTTATTCAGAATGTCCATGGCCTCGAACTTTGTCATGGTCATGGTCCATTGCTCAATGCGGGAAAAGATGGGTTTCAGGTGCAACAAGCGCGCGCCGGGCGTGGCGTAGGCTTCGTCAGTGATCCAGCCTTCTTCGCCGATGACCCTGCACACCGCTGGCCAAACGCCAGCTTGTGTGATGAAATAAATATAGGCGTTGGGGTCGGTTTCCCAGCCTTTGCATTTCAAAATCGAACCGGGTTGGCCACCGCCAGAGGCGTTGCCGGCGCGCGGCACGGCTTCGCCGAATTTGCTGTCGGGGTATTGCGGGTACTCGTGCATGGTGCCGGTGCGCTCTAAGCGCTGCTGGTCACGCAGTTTGACGCGGCACAGGTTCAGCACGGCGTCTTGCATGGGGGCCAGCACTTTCTGGCCTCGACCGGTGGTGTTGCGCTGGTAGAGCGCGGCAAGTATGCCGAGCGCCAAATGCAGTCCAGTGCCGCTGTCGCCGATCTGGGCGCCGGTCACCATCGGCGGGCCGTCGTCAAAACCAGTGGTGGACGCTGAGCCGCCAGCGCACTGAGCGACGTTTTCGTAGACCTTGCAGTCTTCATAAGGGCCGGGGCCAAAGCCCTTGACCGAGGCGACGATCATGCGGGGATTCAGCGCTTGGATATGTTCCCAGGTGATGCCCATGCGGTCCATGGCGCCAGGGGCGAAGTTTTCAACCAGCACGTCGCAAGTCTTGATGAGGTCATCCAGGACTTTTTTACCCTTGGCCTTTTTGGTGTCCAACGTGATTGAACGCTTGTTGTGGTTCAGCATCGTGAAGTAGAGGCTGTCGACGCCAGGAATGTCGCGCAGCTGGCCACGGGTGGCGTCACCTTCACCGGCGCGTTCTACCTTGATCACATCGGCACCGAACCAAGCCAGCAACTGGGTACAGGTCGGGCCCGATTGAACGTGGGTGAAGTCTAGGATGCGGACGCCGTCTAACGCTTTGCTCATGAAAGTTCCTGCAGGGAAGTTGAAATAGGGTGCTTTGCAGCGGCCCCTATTATTCACCCTGCCTTATGTGTTCTTTTGGTGTTCTTGTGGATCAGGTTGAAAGCGGGTTGGACGGTTTTGCAAGCTGCATTTCAAGCTCTGTGAGGCGTTTTTTCAGATTGCGTTCTTCTTCAAAGCGACTGGTTTCGTCGCGTATCACCGCGACTATGGACGACACTTTTTTGTCTGCCGCGTAGAGCAGGGCGACGGTGAAGGCGATCGACAAGCTGTGGCCGTCTTTGTGCACGGCCGGTACGCGCAGCACGTCGTTGCCGTAGCGGGTGACACCGCTGGCCATGGTCTTGTGGTAACCCTCCCAATGGCGATGCTGCAAGCGCTGTGGCGTGATGATGTCGAGCGACTTGCCCAGCGCTTCGTTCTCCGTGAAGCCGAAGATCCGCTCTGCCGCCGGGTTCCACAAAGTGATGGCGCCACTGGCGTCGGCGATCACGATGGCGTCGCCGAGGGCCTCGACGAGTTGTTTTAAATCGGTGGTTGATGACATGGGTCTATTTCGAGGGCCGATGAAAAAGCTAATTAATGCATCCTGAAACAAAGACGGCGTTCAAGGTGAACGCCGTCTTCGCAAGTCGTGGCGACTAAGGGTTCTTAAACAGCGTTAGCAGCGTGCATTGCTGCGATCTGGTCCTTGTTGTAGCCGAGTTCGGCCAACACTTCGTCGGTGTGCTCGCCCAGCAGTGGGGAGCCGGTGATCTCTGGCTTGAGGTCAGAGAACTTGATCGGGCTGCCGACCGTGACATAGCTGCCACGCTCTTTGTGGGGCACGTCAACGATCGAGCCGCTGGCACGCAGCGACGGGTCGTTCAGCAACTCTTTCATCGACAGGACAGGCGCGCAAGGGATGTCGAACTTGCGAAGGATGTCCACCGCTTCGAATTTGGTCTTGTCTTTGAGCCAGTCTTCGATGGTGCCGAAGATGTCCATGATGTGCGGCTGGCGCGCTTTTGGCGTCGTGTACAGCGGATCTGTCTTCCACTCTGGCTTGCCGATGGCGTCGCAGATAGGTGCCCAAGCGTGGCCCTGAACCGTGAAATAGATGTACGCGTTTGGGTCAGTTTCCCAGCCTTTGCACTTCAAGATCCAGCCTGGCTGGCCGCCACCGCCGGCGTTACCGCCACGGGGCACGACGTCAGAGAAAGTCTCGTGTGGGTACTGTGGGTACTCTTCCAAGTAGCCGAGTTTGTCGAGGCGCAACTGGTCACGCATCTTGACGCGGCACAGGTTCAGCACAGCGTCTTGCATGGCCACAGCGACTTTTTGGCCCTTGCCAGTTTGTTGGCGACCAATGTAAGCCGTCAAAATACCGATAGCCAAGTGCATGCCAGTGTTGCTGTCGCCCAGAGCAGCAGCAGAGATCATCGGGCCGGATTGCTCGCCTTTCCACCAGCCGGTGGTGGAGGCTGCGCCGCCAGCGCACTGCGCCACGTTTTCGTAGACTTTCAGGTCTTCGTAGTGGTGGCCGTCGCTGAAGCCCTTGACCGATGCCAAGATCATCTTTGGGTTCAGTTCTTGAATGCGTTCCCACGAAAAGCCCATACGATCCAGTGCGCCGGGGCCAAAGTTCTCGACCAAAACGTCAGATTCCTTGATCAGCTTTTCTAGCACCGCTTTGCCTTCAGGCTTTTTGGTGTCCAGCGACAGGGAGCGCTTGTTGCTGTTCAGCATCGTGAAGTACAGCGCGTCGACATCAGGGATGTCGCGCAACTGGCTGCGGGTGACGTCGCCGGCGCCTGGGCGCTCGACCTTGATGACGTCTGCGCCGAACCAAGCCAGCATTTGCGTGCAGGCCGGACCGGCTTGGACGTGGGTGAAGTCGATGATCTTGATGCCGTTGAGGGGTTTGTTGCTCATATGATTTCTCCTAAATGTGGATGGGTTACTTCTTCTTCGCAGCACTCTGCGGGTTCAGACTGGTGATTCGGCCGCTCTCGGTGCCAGCGGTTTCATCGATGATGGCGTTGATCAGGGTCGGCCGGCCAGTGGCAACGGCTTCTTCCATGGCCTTGGCCAGTTCGGCGGGTGTGTTGGCGACAACGCCGACACCGCCAAAGGCCTGCATCATCATTTCATAACGGGCGTTTTTAACGAACACTGTTGGTGCCACATCGGTGCCCAGCGGGTTGACGTCGGTGCCTTTGTAAATGCCGTTGTTGTTGAAGACAACGATGCAAATCGGTAGG
>JBEDKR010000258.1:0-3814 GCA_041172005.1 Pseudomonadota bacterium | reverse complement strand
TGCGGCGTCAGCACCGTGATGTCGCACTGCATGTCGGTGTTGAGCGTCAGCACGCGCAAGGTGGTGCGCTCGCCCTGCGCTTGGACCAAGCCGGTTTCCAGCGCAAACGGCACGACAGCGGCCAGCATGTTGCCGCAGTTCGGCGTGGTGTCAACGCTGTCGCCGTTGGGCTGCAGTTGGGCAAACAAAAAGTCGAGGTCGACGCCCGGCGTGCTGCTTTTGGAAACGATGCCCGCCTTGCTGGTCAGCGGATGCGCACCGCCGAGTCCATCGATCTGCCGCGGGTCGGGCGAACCCATCACCGCCAACAAGACCTTGTCCCGCGTTGGCAGATCAGCCGGCAAGTCAGACGCTAAAAAAAACGGGCCTTTGGAGGTACCGCCACGCATGAGAAGGCAGGGGATCGCAGTTTGCATGGGCGAATTTTAGGGATTTACCGCCCTTACAAGGGGTTTCCCGCTCACTAGCTGATATTGATTATTGATATAACTGTGCTCTCGGTATTTATAAAACAAAGCATGGACCTCAAGCAGATCGAATCTTTTGTGCGCGTGGCAGAGCTGGGCAGCTTCACCCGCGCCGCTGCCGCCCTGGGCATGCCGCAGCCTTTGCTGAGCCGGCATGTGCGGCAACTTGAAGTGGAGTTGCGCCAGACCTTTTTGTGGCGCAACGGACGTGGCGTGACGCTGACTGAAGCTGGCAGCGTGTTGCTGGAACATGGGCGCGGCATCTTGCACCAAGTGGCTTTGGCCCGGGAAGAGCTTGGCGCGGTGCGCGGCGCGTTGGCCGGCCACGTCTCAATTGGCTTGCCGCCCAGCTTGAGCAAACTGGTGGCGGTGCCGCTGACGCGCGAGTTCAGGCGGCGCCTGCCCGATGCGCAACTGACGCTGACTGAAGGCTTTTCGGTGCCCATGCAAGAAAGCCTGCGCTCGGGACGGATCGACATGGCGCTGCTCTACAACACACCGCCGTCACCAGACATGGACGTCAACTTGCTGCACCGCGAAGCGCTGGTGCTGATTTCGTCAGAGGCCAGCGCCAAGGGCCACCCCGATGTGCCGCTGCAAGCCCAAATGCCCCTGGCCGATTTGGCCAAGCTGCCGCTGATCATTCCGAGCCGTCCGAACACCTTTCGCTTGCTGCTCGACACCGAATTTCTGCGCATGAACTGCACGCCCAACATCGTCATGGAAGTTGACGGCCTGAATGCGATTCTTGACTTGGTGCGAGAAGGCCTAGGCTTTGCCGTGCTGCCGCCCTACACACTGAGCCACTTTCAGGAGCCGCATCCGTTTGCAACCCACGCCCTGCACAGCCCGCGACTCATGAGCGAGCTGATGCTGGTGAACTCGGCGCGCAGGCCCAGCACAGAGACCCACAAAGAAGTCCGGGCGATGGTCGCCGCGGTGGTTAAAAAAGCCATTCAAGCGTACGTCTAGAGAGATGGCCCCCACGCTTGTGGCTGCGGCCGTTTTCGTTATAGCTGCTATGCCTTGGAATTTCGATGCGCTGCCTCTAAGCTTCTGAGACGGACAATTTCAAGCCCTTCAGCACACGTTACGAACACCATGAAAACTCAATCCCTTCAACCAAACGCTCAGCTCAGTCCAGCGCTCAAGCTCGCCGCCACAGTGCTCGTGTCGGTGCTCGCTGGACCACTCGTGCAAGCACAAACCAGCGCGGCAGCCAACTACCCCACCAAGCCAATTCGCTTGATCGTGCCTTTCACACCCGGCGGTAGCACCGACATCTTGGCACGCTCTATCGGCCAAGAACTCACCAAGGCCTGGGGCCAAGCCGTGATCGTTGAAAACGTGCCCGGTGCCGGCGGCAGCATTGGCGCCGACAAGGTGGCCAAGTCAGCCGGTGACGGCTACACCTTGCTGATGGGCCACATCGGCACACTGGCCGTCAACCCCAGCTTGTACCCCAAACTGCCCTACAACCCAGTGACTGACTTTGCCCCTGTGGCCTGGGTCGCCCGTGTGCCGAATGTGCTGGTGGTGCATCCCTCAGTCCCCGCGAAAACCGTGCAAGAACTGGTGGCCCTAGGCAAGTCGCGCCCTGGCCAATTGAACTACGGCTCGGGCGGCAACGGCAGCGCCGCCAACCTAGCCACCGAATATTTCAAGATGCAAACCGGCGCCTCTTTTTTGCACATTCCGTATCGCGGTACGGGACCGGCCGTGAGCGATTTGCTGGGCGGTCAAATTCAGGTGCTTTTCACGGGCGCGCCTGCGGTACTGACACAGGTCAAAAGCGGCCAATTGCGTGCCCTGGCCGTGTCGTCACCGAAACGCATCGACGTCTTGCCCGACGTGCCAACCGTGGCGGAAAGTGGCTACAAAGGCTTTGAAGCCGACCAGTGGTACGGCGTCGTCGCCCCTGTAGCGACACCGCCGGACATCGTGCGCAAGCTCAATGTCCAGATCAATCTGGCGCTGAGTTCGGCCGAACTGAAAACCCGTCTGAACAACGAAGGCGCCATTGCCACACCCTCCACGCCAGAGGTCTTTGGCAAACTGATCGCCAACGAAATTACTCGCTGGAAACCGGTGCTTTCGTCTGGGCGGGTCAGGGTCGATTGATCAATCTGTCTGCGTAGTCTTGCCAAGTGGCCTCTTTGCCGAGGCCGTTGAACACGCCGAGGGCGGCTTGGTCGGCGACCCATTGCTGTTTGTCAGCAATGGCTTGCGCCATGAACGGGGGGAAGCCGGCTTCTTGCACGGTGTTGGCGGCTTCGCGCATTTCTTCGGCGCGGCGCTTGCCGTGTTGCACCACGCGGCTGAAAAAATACGCGCCTTGCTGGCTCCAGTCGATGCTCGGGAAGGTCTCTACCAGTGTCGGCAAGACATGGTCTTCAACGCCGTAAGCACGCGCGGTGGCGTAGCTTTCAATCACCAGCGCTTCGAGCCCCTTGATCATCACGCTGCGGCACATCTTGATGGCACTGGCCACGCCGAGATCGACCGACACGGCGCGAGCGTCCAAGCCCCACGTCTTGAGCAGCTCAGCGAGCTCAGCGGCGCGAGCGCCACCGAGCAACATCGGCACCCGAATGCCGTAGGGCGGTACCGAGGTCATGACGCCAGCTTCAACGTAATGACCGCCAGCCGCGTCAATCAATTGCGCCGCCTGCTGCTTGGTGCCGGGCGATGCAGAATTCAAATCCAGAAACACCGTGCCGGGCCGAATGTGCGGCGCGGCGGATTGCGCCACGGCCAAGGTGTTGGAGGCGGTGACGGCGGAAATCAGCAGGTTTGATTCAGCGCACAACTGGGCCATGGACTCGGCCACAGCCACGCCGGCGTTGGCTGCATGGATTTGCAGTGCGGCGGCTTGCGCCGCGTCTGCCAACTTGGCATCCCAGGTGCTGACACGGGCTGCGCGCGGCTTGAGCCCTGCACTGAAGACCTTGCCAACTTCACCGTAGCCGACCATTCCGATGTGTTCAAACTGCACAGGCATCTCTCCGAGTTGTTTTTTGAAATTACTGCTGCGGAACTTTGGCGCGCACGATCACATCGCCCCAGCGCTTGATTTCGCTGGCCAGCAATTCGGTGGCTTGCTCGGGTGTGCTGGCTTGAGCGGCGACGTTTTGGTCGGCCAAGCGCTTTTTCACATCGGGTGAATTCAGGGCCGCGGTGATTTCTTGTTCAAACGGGCGATGACGCTTTTCGGCGTCTTGCCGGGCGCGGCGATGGCGTTCCAGCTGGCCGCCTCGAAGTTGGCCACGCCGCTTTCTTTGGCTGTCGGTACGTCGGGCAAGACGCTCGCTCGCTTGGCGCCCGTCACGGCCAAAGCACGCAAGGCC
>JBEDKR010000257.1:0-3821 GCA_041172005.1 Pseudomonadota bacterium | reverse complement strand
GCGGCCTCAATTGACCATGCCATCATGGGCTTGCCACCAAAAGTCTTGATGTTTTTGCGGGGAATACGCTTGCTGCCACCACGGGCCGGAATGATTGCAATGTTCATACGCCTACCGCCTCTTTGATGGCCACCACCACCTGGTCTTGCTGGGCGGGCGTCAACCCCGGATACAGGGGAATGCTGATCGCCTCTGAAAAGTACTGCTCGGCCTGAGGGCAATACCCCGCCCCAAAACCCATTTAATAAGGTTGCAGGTACACCGGGATGTAATGCAAGTTAACGAGAATGCCGGCTGCGTGCAGGGCTTGGTAAACCTGGCGCTGCGTCTTGCTGCCCACATCGCGCCTCAATCGAATAACGTACAAATGATAGGCGCTGTAGCTGCTCGGGTGCTGCCACGGCGTCAGCAAGGGCAGCCCCGCCAGCAGCTGGTCATAGCGCTTGGCCAAGGCGTGGCGCTGCGCCACAAACGCATCAAGCCGCTGCATTTGGCTCAAGCCCAAGGCGGCTTGAAGGTCGGTCAGGCGGT
Organism: Pseudomonadota bacterium; assembly: GCA_041172005.1. Taxonomy (GTDB): domain Bacteria; phylum Pseudomonadota; class Gammaproteobacteria; order Burkholderiales; family Burkholderiaceae_C; genus Polaromonas. The sequence goes on along the minus strand of JBEDKR010000257.1, from coordinate 3,290 downwards.
AATTAAATCCCAGCCCAATCTGCTGATAATTCCATATCTGATGGTCAGGGCGAGGCTGCATGTCGGCCGGGTTGTTGCTGATACCGTGGCTGCGCAGCAAGCGCATGCGCGCGGCCAAAGCCGCATCCTGGGTAACGGCCATGCCGCCCTCACCGGTTGTGATGATTTTTACCGGGTGAAAACTAAACACCGTAATGTCGCTAAATAGGCCGCTGCCAATAGGCTGGCCTTGGTATTGGCCACCAATGGCGTGCGAAGCATCTTCGATGATCTTGAAGCCGTACTGCTGGCCAAGCGCATGAATGCCCGCCATGTCGCAGGGTTGCCCACACAAATGAACAGGAATGACCACTTTGGGCAAGGTGCCCGCCGTTTGCGCACCAGCCAACTTTTCGGCCAGTCGCTCAACGCTCAGGTTGTAGGTGCTGGGATCAATATCTACAAAATCCACCGCTGCGCCGCAGTACAAAGCGCAGTTGGCGCTGGCCACAAAAGTAAGGGGCGTGGTCCACACTAGGTCACCCTTGCCCACGCCCAACGCCAGGCAGGCAATGTGCAGCGCACTCGTGGCGCTGTTAACCGCCACCCCGTAGCCCGCACCGCAGTAGGCAGCCACGGCATTTTCAAACGCCGGCACGGCAGGGCCCTGGGTCAGAAAGTCCGAGCGCAGCACGGCCACCACCGCCTCAATGTCGGCCTCATTGATACCTTGGCGTGCATAGGGTATTGGCGCCATCAAATCTTCCCAATGTGCTCGCGGTTGTGGGCTATCCAGGCTTGCAAACTATGGATGCTCATCCACTCCTGGTTGTTGTCAGAGCGGTAGGTGAAATCGGGGTGCACCAAAGTGCCGCCATTAATGCGCAAGGGGTCATGGCTCCAGCCATGAATAGCAGGCAGTACCTTGTAATGCTCCGCGTATTCGTAGGTGTAGGGTGCATCTTCCGAGCCAATCATCTGCTCATGCAACTTCTCGCCCGGGCGAATGCCCACAATCTTGTGCGCTGCACCGGGCACGGTCGCCAGGGCCACATCGGTCATTTTCATGGAGGGTATTTTCTTGACATAAATCTCCCCACCCACCATGTCTTCAAAAGCGTGCCATACCAGATCAACCCCCTGCTTCAGGGTAATCATAAAGCGGGTCATGCGCGCATCGGTGATAGGTAAAACACCTTTTTCTGCCTGGCTAAGAAAGAAAGGAATGACCGAGCCGCGCGAACCCATCACGTTGCCATAGCGCACCACAGAAAAACTAGTGTCGCTGCCCCCAGAGTAGGAGTTACCGGCAATAAACAACTTGTCCGAGGTGAGCTTGGTGGCGCCATACAAATTGGCCGGGCTGCTGGCTTTGTCGGTGGAGAGTGCTACCACGCGCTTTACGCCTTGGTCGATGCACGCATCAATCAGGTTCATGGCACCCAACACATTGGTTTTGACACACTCAAACGGGTTGTATTCAGCCGTGGGCACAATCTTGGTGGCCGCCGCATGGACCACGTATTCAATGCCGTTTAACGCCCGTGACAAACGGTCTTTGTCGCGCACATCGCCAATAAAAAAGCGCACCCGGTCGTCATTGCCAAATAGCTTGGCCATTTCCCACTGCTTCATTTCGTCTCGCGAATAAATCACCAAACGGCGGGGGTTGTATTTGGCTAGCGTCATGGGCACAAAGGTGTTGCCAAAGGAGCCGGTGCCGCCGGTGATCAATATAGTTTTGTTAGTAAACATCGAGCAGATCCCGGTTACTTGCGTTAGACAGGTGAGCGACCACAGCCGCCACTTCGGGCAGCACCACTGCCGGGCTTTGCCCGACTTGGGTGAAAAAGCAGTGCGTGCTCGGGTACCACGGAAAAGTGTCTGTCCCCAAATTGAGCCAATCTGAAACGCCCTGCAACAGCAAGGTCGTTTTCCCCAGCGAACCCGCCAACGCGTGAACCGCAGTGGGTGCGGTCACCACCAGGTCCAGGCAATCCATCAAAGCCCACACACGGTCAATTTCATTTTTGAGGTTCAGGTCTGGCCAACGCACAATAGAAATACCAAACCGGGCCTCTACTTGGGTTAGTTCAGCTTCGCAGTCGCCGTACTGCAAGTTCACAAAAACACAGTTGGGCAACTGCAGCACCTCGGCCCAATCCCCAAGAGCGGTGTAGCTTTGGTTGCGCTCAGCACTCAGCAGGCCACTGCGCCAGCAAATACCGACTTTTACTTTTCCCTCGTAAGCCGCCAGGCGTTGGGTAAATTCTTCTTTTTTGGCCGCATCCGTCACAATAAATGGCACCGAATGCTGAAATTCCTGCAGTGACTGACGGTACAAACCGGGCAACGAACCCAGTGAAATATGGTAGTCAAAGTCATGAAAAATGGACTGGTTAAAGTTGCGCGGCGCATAAGCTGCAGCGCGCACAGTCACACCAGGAAACGAACGCGCCATGACGCCCAAAAGACGGGGCGCACATTCCAAAATAACCTCATCACAATATTTCAAAACATCCTTGAAGCAAGACAAAAACAAAATTTCATCGCCCAAGCCCTGCTCCGCCCACACCAACAAGCGCTGGCCCGGTATCGGCTGGCCCTGCCACCTTGGTACGGCAAACTGGCGAGCGGGTGCACGCGCCACATAGGCCGGCACAGCAGGGTCAAACCCATGCTCATACAGTGCCCAACCTTGCTCAAGCTGGCCGGTCTTGAGCAGCTCGTAGCCCAGGTAATACTTGGCGACATTGACCTTGTCGTGGCCTGCTGGAATGGCCAGAGAAAGATAATTTTCAAAATCTTCTATGGCCTGCTCGGGCTTGCCTTGGCGCGCCACGGACACTGCCAGATTCATTTGCGCATTCATGTTGTCTGGCTGCAGGGCCATGCAAGTCTCAAAGGCAATATGTGCTTCCTTGGCAAAGCCCAGCCCCAGCAGCGCAGAGCCCATGTTGAGGTGCAGCGACACATTGCCCACCTCTAGCGCTACACCTTTCATGGCCACATCCAAAGATTTTTTATGGTCACCCAGATTGCTGTAAACCGACGATAAGTTCACATAGGTATCTATATTGGACGCATCCAGCGCCATGGCCTGCAGCAAGACCTTCAGGGCAGCTGGCCATTGGCCCATCAAAATGTAAGCAACTGCAACAGAATTGAGAACCACTGCATTTTCACCAACCATCAGCTCCACACGGGCGAGGTAAGCTAGTGCCAGCGCTGGCTGGCCCAGTTGCATATGAACCCAGCCTAATTGAAACAAAATAGCGTAGTTGCCGGCGTCCAAGTGCTGGGCTTTTTGC
>JBEDKR010000256.1:0-3829 GCA_041172005.1 Pseudomonadota bacterium | reverse complement strand
CACCGAAACAAATTGGCGATATTTTCTTCACCAAGCTGGGGCTTCCCGTGGTCAAGAAAACCGCCACCGGCGCCCCCAGCACCGATGAAGAAGTGCTGGAAAAACTCGCTGAAGATTACCCCCTGCCCGCGAAGATTCTGGAGCACCGCGGCCTGTCCAAACTCAAGGGCACTTACACCGACAAACTGGCGCAGTTGGCACATCCGCGCACGGGCAGGGTGCACACGCATTACGCGCAGGCCGTGGCAGTCACCGGCCGCTTGTCGAGCACCGACCCCAATTTGCAAAACATACCTGTCAAAACTGCTGAAGGCCGGCGCGTGCGCGAAGCCTTTGTGGCTGCTCCGGGCTGCCTGATTGCCAGCGCCGACTACTCGCAAATTGAGCTGCGCATCATGGCGCACATCAGTGAAGACGAAGCCTTGCTGCGCGCTTTCAATGACGGTTTGGACGTGCACCGCGCCACGGCCGCCGAAGTCTTTGGTGTGGCGGTGGAGCAGGTCAGCAGCGAACAGCGGCGCTATGCCAAGGTGATTAACTTTGGCCTGATATACGGCATGAGCAGCTTTGGCTTGGCGCGCAATTTAGGCATTGAAACCAAAGCCGCGGCGGCCTACATCGACAAGTATTTTCAGCGTTACCCAGGCGTCAAAACCTATATGGACGAAACCAAGCTTTCGGCCAAAAGTAAGGGTTATGTCGAGACCGTTTTCGGCCGGCGTCTGTATTTGCCAGAGATCAATTCCCCCAACGGGCCACGCCGCAACGGTGCCGAGCGCGCCGCCATCAATGCGCCCATGCAGGGCACGGCGGCCGACCTCATCAAGCTCAGCATGGTCAAGGTGCAGCAAGTGTTGGACGCTGAAGGCCGCGGCACTAAGATGATCATGCAGGTGCACGACGAACTGGTGTTCGAAGTGCCTCTGGCCGAGCAAGAGTGGGTGCGCACCGAAATCCCGCGGCTGATGGCCGGTGTGGCACAACTCAAAGCGCCGCTGTTGGCCGAGATCGGCTTTGGGCCGAATTGGGAGCAGGCGCATTGACCAAGTGTCGACAAGCCTCGGTTGTAACTTTTTTATGACTGGTCAGGATCGGCTTGACTGGCTAGACTGCCAACTGGCCATCCCGCCAGCCATTTTTTTGTGACTTCAAGGACATCCTCATGCTGAACTCAGACCAGAAAAAAGACTTTGACGCGCTCTTGCCGGGTCAGTCGACCGAAGCCGGTGCCAGCCGCCGCACCGCATTGAAAGCCGCCTTGGGCGTGGGTTATGCCGCCGCTGCAATGCCATTGATGGCGCAGACGGCGATCAAAACCTCATCTGAAGGCTTGACCACCGGCGAGATATCGTACGAGGTCAACGGTTTCAAGGTGCCGGCTTTCTTTGCCGCACCCGCTGGCAAAACCAATCTTCCGGTGGTGCTGGTGATTCACGAGATTTTTGGTGTGCACCAATACATCGCCGACACCGCCCGCCGCTTTGCCCGTGCCGGTTACTTGGCTGTCGCCCCTGAACTGTTTTTGCGCCAAGGTGACCCTGCCATGTATGGTGAGATGGCCAAGCTGCAGTCTGAGGTGGTGCAAAAAACACCCGATGCAGAGGTCATGGCTGACCTTGACGGTGCGGTGAACTGGGCGGCTCAACACGGGGGGAATCCTGACAAAGTCGCCATCACTGGTTTTTGCTGGGGGGGGCGCATCACTTGGTTGTACGCACAGCAAAGCAACAGGGTCAAGGCCGGCGTGGCTTGGTATGGGCGCTTGGTGGGTGAGTCGTCAGCGCTGACACCTCAGCATCCGCTGGCATTGGCCGCCGTGCAAAAGGCACCAGTGCTGGGTCTGTATGGCGGCCAAGACAGTGGTATTCCACTTGTCACGGTGAATCAGATGAAGACCGCACTGGCAGCGGCGGGCAGCGCCGGTAACGCTGCCGCCAAGGCCTCTGAGTTTGTGGTTTACCCTGACGCACCGCACGCTTTCCATGCGGATTACCGCCCGAGCTACCGTGCTGAACCGGCGCAAGACGGCTTCAAACGCGCACTCGCTTGGTTCAAGGCTCAAGGCGTCGCTTAAGTAACTGAGCGCAAACGCTGGATAATGAGGGCCTTGGGTTCTTGGAAATTGGCGTTTATATGACTTTGTTGGCAATCCTCGCGGCAACGCTGCTCGCGGGTGTGGGCAGTGTGTGGCTGGCGGCTTTGCTGGGCTTTGGTATTTTGGCGCGCTACACGCAGCACATGCTCAGCTTGGCTGCCGGCGCCTTGTTGGCCACCGCCTTCATGCACTTGCTACCAGAGGCATTTGAAAGCCAGGTTGGCCCTGACCAACTTTTCCCGACTCTGCTGGCCGGTCTGATCTTTTTCTTTTTGCTCGACAAGGCCGAACTCTGGCACCACGGCCATGAGCACCACCATGGGCATCATCACAACCATGACGCACACGACGCTCATGACGGCCATCAACACCGCAGCGGTGGCAGCTGGGCCATCTTGACCGGTGACAGCGTGCATTGCTTCGGCGACGGTGTGCTGATCGCTTCGGCTTTTGTGGCTGACATGCGGCTCGGTGTGGTGGCGGCCCTGGCCGTGCTGATGCATGAAGTGCCGCACCACATGGGTGACTTGGCCGTGCTCCGGCAGGCCAGCGACAACCGGCGCATGGCCTTGTTGAAGGTCTCCTTAGCTGGTGCGGTGACCGCCATGGGCGGTCTGGTCGGCTACTTTTTAGTCGCCCAGTTGCACGATTATTTGCCCTACTTTTTAGCCATTGCCGCCAGCAGTTTTTTGTACGTGGCGCTGGCCGACTTGATTCCACAATTGCAAAAAAAGCTGAGCGCCCGTGAGACCGCTGCGCAAATTCTCTGGCTGGCCATCGGCATGGGCATGGTCACGCTGGCCAGCAGCTTGACACACGGCAGTCATTGACGGTCAGCCCTTGCCTTCAGAACGGGCAGTACCGCATTTTCAAGCCGCTCATTCGCCTTGAAAAATTCGAGCTTGTGCTGCCTCGGCAGATGTTTCAGTGCGTACTCAGCGCGCAGCGCCTCGCCCTTACTTGGGTAGCTGCGGCAGGCCAGCACCCGCCTCGGCGGGTGCGAGCGGGTGTAGGCCGCACCCAAGCCCAGCAGATGTTTGATGAAGCGCTCCAACACGTCGAGCGCCACGCCGGTGTAGAGCGTGCCGTCTGCGCATTCGAGCAAATACAGCTGGTAAGTTTGAGCAGGCTGTTGAGGCTTTGTCGGCACGCGCTCAGCCTTGCGCAACCGGCCTGGCCGGGTCGCTGCACCACTCGCTCCAGCTGCCGGCATACAGCGCGCTGCCACCAAGCCCGGCGACCTCCATTGCCAGCAGGTTCGGCAGGGCGCTGACGCCACTGCCGCAGTGGTGCACCACCGTGGCCGGGTCACGCTGACCGAGCAGGGCGGTAAATTCGGCTCGCAACTGCTCCGCTGACTTGAACTTACCATCTGGCCCAAGGTTGAGAGCGAACGGGCGATTCAGTGCGCCTGGAATGTGTCCTGCCACCGGGTCCAGCGGCTCGACCTCGCCCTTGAACCGCGGCGTCGCCCGCGCGTCAATCAGCGTTTGTTCGGACCTGCCTAGACGCTGAACTACCGCAGCGGTGTCGATCAGACGAGCCTTGGGCTCGCTCAGCTTAAAAAGCGTCTGAAAGTGCGCAGGCTCTTCCCCGGACGCCAGTGGTCCGCCAGCGGCTTGCCAAGCTTGCAGGCCACCGTCGAGCACGGCCACGGCGTCGTGGCCGGCCCATTTCAGCATCCACCACAGCCGGCCACAGTAGTTCGCGCCGTTGCGGTCATAAACCACTGCT
>JBEDKR010000255.1:0-3834 GCA_041172005.1 Pseudomonadota bacterium | reverse complement strand
TATGTCTCAAGGCGTCAGCCTTGCTTCAGCGCGTCTTCAAACTCAGCCAGTTCTTCAGCAATAGCTGCGTATTTTTTAGACTTGGCTTTGTTGTCTATCCATTGAAGCGTGGCTTCTTCCAAGTCTTTTTTGTAATTGGCGAGGGAGGCATCTTTGATTTTTGCGGTGACTTTTTTGTCTGCGCTGGACCATAGATCGATGAGGTCTGACAGACCGTTGTCGAAGTCTTCAAATGTTTCGAGATGAACCCGTTGGGCGTTTTTGTCGTTCATGTTTCTCTCTCTCTTTGTTTATTTGGGGGCATAAAAAAAGCCCCATGCTATCTTGAAAAATAGCAGGGGGCTTAGAGCCTGTTCGGCTTGTTCTGGCTCCTCGACCTGGGCTCGAACCAGGGACCTACGGATTAACAGTCCGGCGCTCTACCAACTGAGCTATCGAGGAATGAAGCCTCAGATTATAGCCTGCGTTTTTTGGTGTTTTTGAACGCTGAGTTTAAAAATTTCTGATTGGAGGTAAATAGCTTCTGCTTCTGGATCAGCGGCTGCCACCAGTGCACGCACCACAGCTGCCGAGCCGACGCCACTGGCCATGACGTCGGGCAAACGCGCGGCGTCAATGCCGCCTATGGCGACCAGCGGGTAGTCGCGCAACACTCTGGCGTAGGCGCTGAGGCGGCCGGTGCCTTGCGGCGCTGTGAGCATGCGCTTGAGGGTGGTCGGGAAGACGGCCCCCATGGCGATGTAGCTTGGCGAATGCGCGTCGGCTCGCAGCATTTCTGCGTAGCCGTGGGTGCTGAGGCCTAAGCGCAAACCGGCTTGGCGAATGGCGTTCAGGTCGGCGGTGTCTAAGTCTTCTTGGCCGAGGTGAACACCGTAAGCGCCAGCGTCAATGGCGGCTTGCCAGTGGTCGTTGATGAAGAGCAGGGCGCCAGTGCCTTGCACGGCCTTAACAGCGGCTTGCACTTCGCGCGCGATGGCGGCGGTGTCTTCTGACTTGAAGCGCAGTTGCAGCGTGGGCACGCCAGCTTTGGCCATGCGGGCGACCCATGCGGCGTCAGGCAAGACGGCGTAGAGCCCGAGCTGCTGCGGGCAGGCCGCAAAGCTGTTGTTGCGTGGCAAAGGCTGAATGCCGAAGTCACTCGGTTCAGTCGGCCATTGGGCTGGGTCAAAGTGGCCTGTGCGTTCGGTTTGCGCTTGCCAAGCTCTGGCCACGCAGTCTGCGTCGATGCTGATAAAACCCATGCGCAGGCAGGCTTCGTTGGCCGCGTTGTAAGTGGCGTTGTAAACCGCCTTGTAGACCGCGGACAAAGAAGTCTCAAGGCCAAAGGCCGCTTGATGCGTGTTGACAATGGCCTGCACGGCGGCGGCGTGCTCAATGTCGTCAGGGTTTTGCGTGGGATGTTGGACGGTCATGGTGTTTCCTTTGTGCTGGTTTTGACGCCGATGTTCTAGTTGCCAGCGTGGTGCCAAAACGGTGTGCCCAACACCGGCGTGCTGGGCTGTGCGGCTTCTTGCTCGGCCATCACGCCGCCGCGGTAAGCACTGCGGCCGGCCTGCACCGCATCGGCAAATGCACCGGCCATCATCAGCGGGTCTTGCGCCTGTGCCACGGCGGTGTTGAGCAGCACGCCGTCGTAACCCCACTCCATCACTTGGCAGGCGTGGGAGGGCAAACCGAGCCCGGCGTCCACAATCATCGGCACGTCGAGCCGCTCGCGCAGCAAGCGCATGGCGTAGGGGTTGATCGGGCCTTTGCCCGTGCCAATCGGCGCCGCCCACGGCATCACGGCTTGGCAACCAACGTCAACCAATTTACGGCACAGCACCAAGTCTTCTGTGCAGTAGGGCAAGACCTTGAAACCGTCTTTGATCAGATAGCTGGCAACCTCGACAAGATTGAGTGTGTCGGGCTGCAACGTGTAGTCGTCGCCTATGAGTTCGAGCTTGATCCAGTCGGTCTCAAAAACCTCGCGCGCCATTTGCGCGGTGGTGATGACTTCTTGCATGCTGTGGCAGCCGGCGGTGTTGGGCAGCACCGGAATGCCGAGCTTTTTCAGCAGTTCCCAAAACGCGTTGCTGGTGTCTGCCGTGACCACGCCTTGCCTGCGCAGTGACGCCGTGACCATGGCCGGCTTGGCGCGGTGCAAGGACGCTTCCATCACGCTGGGTGATGGATAGCGTGCCGTACCGAGCAGCAAGCGGCTCTGGAATGTTTCGCCGTAGAGGACCAGTGTGTCGGTGGCGGCTGAGGTTGATGCGTCGTTCATGAATAGTTTCCTGGCTGTGTGGCCGGTTCAGCAGTCGGTTCAGCCGCCGGTGATGGGGGCAATGATTTCGATCTGGTCACCGTCTTTGAGCGGCGTCGCAGCGTATTGGGTTTTGGGCACGAATTGAAGATTCACGGCGGCGGCAAAAGGCGGTTGAGCTTGCGCCATAGCCAGTGCGTCGGCGAGCGTAGAAGTCGAGTCCATGTCGTGCGCAATGCGGTTGAGGAAAATTTGCATAGTGGCGTTGTCCGGCTTTAGGCGCTTAGGGCGTGTTTGGCGTGTTCGCTTGGCATGTGTTCAACCCGCAAGTCAAAAGTGCGGGCCAGGTCACTGTCACCGGTGTTCAGCAGTTCCATCACGACGTCCAGCATGGCCGGCGCAATCAAAAAACCGTGGCGGTACAAGCCGTTGATTTGCAGGGAGCGCGCGCCAGTGAAGCGCACGGCGGGCAGGTTGTCTATCAAGGTCGGGCGGCACTGGGTTGAGATTTCAAGCAGCCGCGCTTCAGCAAAACCCGAGTGCACTGAGTACGCGGCGCTGAGCAGTTCAAGCGCCGAGCGCACGCTGGCCGGTGACATGTCTTCGGATTCAATCTCGGTCGCGCCGATGACAAACACATGGTCCTCTTTGGGCGCAATGTAAAGCGGGTAACGCGGGTGCACCAGACGCACTGGCCGCAGCAGCGTGACTTCTGGCGCATGCACGCGCACCACTTCACCGCGCACGCCGCGCAAGCCTTGCCACTCGGGTTTGGCACCCAAGCCGCGGCAGTCAAAAACCCAGTCGGGCTGGTCTGCTGTACCGGGCGAAAACTCTTCCGGTGAGCGCGGGCTGTTCCAGTGCAGCTCGACCTGGAGTTGCTCCAGCTGATGCAGCAAGGCCGCCAGCAGTTGCCGGTTGTCGAGCTGGCCTTCGCCGGGTAAGTAAAGGCCTTGCGCAAAGCGCTGCCCTAGCGCTGGCTCAAGCGCCGCAATGGCTAAGGCGTCTAGCGTTTGGGCGGCTTGCAACTCGGGCATGGCGCGGGCGGTGGTGTCCAGCTGGCGTTGAAAACGCGAAGCCTCAGCCGCGTCTTGGCGGTGCCAGACGATCAAGGTGCCGTTGTGCTGAAAGAAGGTCGGTTGCGCCAGTTGCGCGATGAGTTCGGGCCAGCGCTTGAGGCCGTGGCTGCCCATGCGTACGACGCCGTTTTCGGTTACCGCAGACTCGGCCAGCGGTGCCAGCATGGCTGCTGCAGCGCGGGCAGCAGAGGTAGTGGCATCAGACGCACCGGCTTCGTGCACTGTCACCCGGTGGCCGGCTTGGGCCAGCGTCACGGCCAACAGCCGACCCATCAGGCCAGCGCCGAGAACAAGCATGTGAGCACGAGATGAACTGGGGACGCCAGAAGCACGAAGAGCGGTTGTCATTGAATCCATCTGAAGTGAAGCAGGTGGACAAAACAAGAGCGTGCTGGGCAAAAACGACGCTGTCTGAAAACTTCCCACGCCAGCATGATCTGGATCGGGTCTTAGGGTTTTTCTCAGACCAGCTGTTAAGCCAGACACCCCTGTTTCATCCGTAGCCAGAAT
>JBEDKR010000254.1:0-3851 GCA_041172005.1 Pseudomonadota bacterium | reverse complement strand
TGTCTTGAACAAGGCAGCGATTTTTTTCTTCGGCTTGATGTTGGCCGACATGCCACGCGGACCTGCCGATTTGGCGGCCGCTTCCCAAGCTGGCTGAGCTTCAGCCGCCAAGGTCGACTCATAAGGTTGGTCAAAAAACGGATCGCGTGGGGCGTTCGACTGGCGCGGTGCGTATTCGCGGCGCTCACGCGGCTCGCGTGTTTCACGGCGTTCACGGGAAATGGGCTGCTTCACACCCGGCTCATCCGGTTGATCAGAACCTTCCGCCTCGCGGTACATGCGGCGGCCGTCGTTGATACGACCCTGCTCGCTGATGCGCGGTCGGTCTTCTTCAAACTCCATCGGCTCCAATTCAATCTTGGTCTTGATGAGCTTTTCAATGTCACCCACCAAGCGGGTGTCGCTCGGGGCCACAAAGCTCACCGCCAGACCCGAAGCGCCGGCACGGCCCGTGCGGCCGATGCGGTGCACATAGTCTTCCGCGTTGAAGGGTACGTCAAAATTGAACACGGCCGGCACGTCTTTGATGTCCAGACCACGGGCTGCCACGTCGGTGCAGACCAACAAATCGACTTCGCCACTTTTGAAAGCTTCGAGCGCCTTCAAGCGCTCATCTTGGCTCTTGTCACCATGCAAGGCTGTGGTCTTCAGACCTTCGCGTTCCAACGAGCGGGCCAAGCGCGCACAACCGAGCTTGCTGTTGACGAACACGAAGGCTTGCTTCATGCCGCGTGCTTTCAGAATCTGGTGCAAGGCGCGACGCTTGTCGTCAGCGCCAACGCTGTAGAAGTGCTGCTCAACCGTCGACGCCGTGGCATTCGAACGGGCCACTTCGATGGTGACCGGGTCTTGCAGGTAACTAGAAGCCAGCCGCTTGATCTCAGGCGAAAACGTCGCAGAAAACAGCAAGGTGATGCGTTTTTTCGGCAAGTAGCTCAGGATGCGTTGCAGGTCGGGCAAAAAGCCGATGTCGAGCATGCGGTCGGCCTCGTCGAGCACGACGTATTCGACTTGGTTCAGAACTGCATTTTTAGCTTCGATGTGGTCCAGCAAACGGCCTGGCGTAGCCACCAGCACTTCAACGCCTTTTTTGAGCTCGGCGGTTTGTGGCTTCATGTCCATGCCGCCAAACACCACGGCGCTGCGCAGGTTGGTGTACTTGGCGTAGAGCTTGACTTGCTGCGCGACTTGGTCGGCGAGTTCACGTGTTGGCAACAAGACCAAGGCGCGCACCGGATGCCGGGCTGGCGAGGTTGATGCGTTTTCGTGCGCCATCATGCGCTGCAGCAGCGGCAATGAAAAAGCAGCTGTTTTGCCAGTGCCGGTCTGGGCCGCGCCCATGACATCTTTGCCTTGCAAAACGACAGGAATAGCTTGTTCCTGGATCGGAGTCATGGACTCGTAGCCCATTTCGGCCACGGCGCGGGCCAGTGGTTCAGCCAGATTGAGAGTAGAAAAAGAGGACGTCATATTTGGCCCTATTGTCTCATTCTGGCGTGCCATGGCCTGTGGCCGGCCAGAAGCCCTGTTTTGGCGCTGCGACAGGAACCTTCTGAGCAGGCAGAATGTCCTAATAATTATGCTTATTGCGCTGCACACACATTCATTTTTTCGCCTCAGCCGCGCCCGGCTTGTCTGCGGCCTGCTGGTCTCGCTGGCACTGTTGATCGGCTGCGCCTCGCCCATCACCGCGCGGGTCAACAGCTTCCAGCAGTGGCCGGCTGACGCAATTGGTAGCAGTTTTGGATTCTTGGCGCCGGCCGATCACACCCGGGAGCTGGAGCAGGCGTCGTACGCTGGTCTTGTCGCCACAGAGCTGGCCAAGCAAGGACTGCAAGCAGCAGCCAGCGGCCAGCCGGCGCGCATTTTGGTGGACATGAGCGTCAGCAGCCAACTTGAAAATCGCAGCTATTCAAGGCCGATCTACCAAGACCAGTACGTCTATCGCCCAGGTTTTCGCGATGCCGCCGGCAGAATCTATCCCGGTTATTGGATGCCGGACCCTTTTGGTCCGCGCTATGTTGGCAACCAGCAGTTGATGGAGACGGTTCAGGTCAGCAGTTTGCGTCTGCGCTTGCTCGACACGCAAGGCCCTGCAGGCAGTTCACCACGCACCGTCTTTGAATCCAACGCCACGCACGAAGGTCGTCCAAGCCCTTTAAGCCCAGTGGTGCCTTATTTGGTGCGAGCGGTTTTTGATGGCTTTCCGGGTGCCAATGGACGCGTTCAGGTGGTTCGTTTCAAGGCTGACACCGGAGAGGTGATCCGAAAGTGAGTTGCGCAGAGTCAGTCGGCGTCAGACACGGGCTGGACCGGCAGCACATGCGGCACATCTTTCACCAGCCGCCAAGCAAACCAAGTACCCAGCACCGCATTGATCAACGCAAAACCACCAACCAGCAACATGCCGAAGGTGTTCAAGGGCCGGTTGTGCACCAGCCATGCGAGCGCCATGGACAGACCATTCAAGGCCAGCATGATCCAAAAAAGCGGGTTGCGAGGCTGAAACAGCCGACTTAATTTCATACTTACGCCTTATCGGTTGTTCGTCGTTGACGAATGCTAACCGGCTTGGCGAGGTGGCTAGAAGTAATCCAACATATTGCGCACCAACTGATCGACCGTTGGGTCTTGCAGCGCGCTGGCTTGCGCGAGTTTTTGGCGAGCGTAGCCGGCGTCGCCCAGCATCATGGCTTCATGCACACAGATGCCACGCGCTGCCATCTCCAGCGTGAAAGCATGCAGCAATTCGCAAGGCCAATAATGCAACTGCCGTGCATTGGCCGCTACGTTGGCAGTGTTGGACGAGTACAGCATCAACCCATACTAGGCGGCCGGCTCGCCAGCGCCTTCAGCCGCCAGCGCGCCGTGCTGTAGGAATTAACGCTCAGGCTTTTGGCAGCGTGACGCCGGTCTGACCTTGGTATTTACCACCGCGGTCTTTGTAAGAGACTTCGCAAACGTCGTCAGGGTCGCTCTCAAAGAACAAGACCTGTGCACAGCCTTCACCGGCATAAATGCGCGCTGGCAACGGCGTGGTGTTGGAGAACTCCAGCGTCACATAGCCTTCCCACTCGGGCTCGAAAGGGGTCACGTTGACGATGATGCCGCAGCGTGCGTAAGTGCTTTTGCCGAGGCAAATCGTCAGCACGTTGCGCGGGATACGAAAATATTCAAGCGTGCGCGCCAACGCAAAACTATTAGGCGGGATGATGCAACTGTCGCCATGAAAATCGACAAAGCTTTTCTCATCGAAGTTTTTCGGGTCTACCACGGTGCTGTGGATGTTGGTGAACACCTTGAACTCAGGCGCACAACGAATGTCATAGCCATAGCTGCTGGTGCCGTAGCTGATGATCTTCTGGCCGTCGGCGGCCTGCCGAATTTGACCGGGCTCGAACGGCTCGATCATGCCGGTAGATTCGGCCATACGGCGTATCCATTTGTCGCTCTTAATGCTCATGGTGGGTTGCTCGCGTCGGAAGATCGTTGAAGAGCTGCCATTGTAGGCAACCGAAACCGTCAAGCCACTTGGGCTGCTTGCGAGATCACCGTTGTCTCGACCAGCCGGTCGTCACCCAGCACGATCATCGCAAACAGCAGTTCGTCCAGACTGTTGGCTTGCGCTGTCTTGCGCGCCAGCAGCGGTGTCGCGTTTGGGTTGAGGACCACAAAGTCTGCCTCGCAACCGGGCTGCAAATTACCCACCACACCGGCCAGCCCGAGCGCTTGAGCCGCACCCGCCGTGTGCTGCCACCACAGCTGCTGTGGCTTGAGTGACAAGCCGGTTTTGGTTTGGCCTTCGCGCCCCACGTAATAAGCCGCCAGCATGGTGTGAAACGGGCTGAAGC
>JBEDKR010000253.1:0-3858 GCA_041172005.1 Pseudomonadota bacterium | reverse complement strand
AGGTGGCAGGAACAAAGTGGTTACCAAACTAGCCCTGAAAATCTATCAAAACCACCGCTATTCGCTGTAAAGTTCAGCTGTGAAAAACCCCTTGAGCGCCCAACTTGAAGCCACGCGCGACCCAGCGCCGATGCTGGTAAATTTTTTGCAGCAGTGGGGCGACCAAGAAGACTTGTGGATTTTTGCCTACGCCTCGCTGATATGGCGACCGGATTTTGAATTTTCCGAGCAACGTCCGGCCAAGCTGCACGGCTGGCACAGGGCGCTCAAAATGTGGAGCCGCATCAACCGCGGCACGCCCGCTGTACCGGGCTTGGTGTTTGCGCTACTGTCAGGCGGCAGCTGCCAAGGTGTGGTCTACCGCGTACCCAAAGAAGATGTGAAGGCAGTGGTGAGCAAACTCTGGCTGCGCGAAATGATGACCGGCGTGTACGACCCGCGCACGCTGCGCTGCCAGACAGACCAAGGGCCGGTTCAGGCGCTGGCCTTCACGCTGTCAAGGCGCAGCCCGAACTACACCGGCGTGCTCAGCCATGCGCATTACCAACAGATATTTGCCGACGCCACGGGTCGCTTCGGCACCACCAGCGACTATGCGCTGCAAACTCTGGAGAGCTTGCAGCGCATCGGCATCAGGGATGCAGCTCTAACCAAACTGATCAAATTGATCAAGTCAATTTAAAAGGCAACTCGCGCTGGGTCTTGCCGGTCAACACAGCGACGGCATTGGCAAAGGCCGGTGCCAGCGGTGGCAAGCCAGGCTCGCCCAAGCCGGTCGGCGCATCGGCACTTGGCACGATAAACACCGCCATCGAAGGCATGTCGGTGATACGCGGCACCGGGAAGTCACCGAAGTTGCTTTGCTCAACCACGCCGTCTTTCAAGGTGATGGCGGCACCGGGCAGGCACATCGACAAGCCCATCAACGCAGCGCCTTGAATTTGCGCCTCGATGCTGGTCGGGTTGATGGCCAAATTGCAATGCACGCCAGCGGTGACGCTGTGCAGCACGGGTGTGTTGTCTTTGACCGAGGCCTCGACCACGTAAGCCACCACGGTGCTGAACGACTCGTGCACCGCCACGCCCCAAGCGCGACCTTCGGCCAGCTTGCGCTGGCCGTAACCGGATTTGCTGACGGCCAACTGCAGAGCGCTGGCGTGGCGCGGGTGCTGGGTGCCGAACTGCGCCAAGCGGTAAGCCACCGGGTCTTGGCCGGTGCTGCGGGCGACCTCGTCAACCAAGGTCTCCATGACGTAAGCGGTGTGGGTTGAACCGACACTGCGCCACCACAAGACCGGCACGTTGTCGGCCGGATGATGCACTGACAAGCGCATCGGAATGTCGTACGGCTCTTTCATGCCTTCGACCGTGGTGCTGTCGACGCCGTCTTTGAGCATGAAGCCTTCAAACGCAGTGCCAGCTGCAATCGACTGACCAACGATGACGTGGTCCCACGCCAAAATTTTGCCTTGCGCATCGAAGCCGATCTCAGCGTGGTGCACATGCATCGGGCGGTAGTAGCCGCCTTTGATGTCGTCTTCGCGGCTCCACAGCGTTTGCATGGCTGCGTTCAAGCCGGCAGTGCGTGCCGCTTTGGCGACGCTGCAGGCTTCAAACACAAACTCGCTGCTCGGGATGGCGCGCCGGCCAAAACCACCGCCGGCCATTTGCACATGCATGGTGATATTTTCTGGCGGCAAGCCCAAGACCTTGGCCGCAGCCAAGGCGTCGAAGCCAGGCATCTGCGTCCCGACCCAGAGTTCAGCCTTGGCGTTAGCGCCTTGGCCGCTGACTTGCACGGTGCAATTCAGCGGTTCCATAGAAGCATGCGCGAGGTACGGAAAGACAAACTCGGCGCTGATTTTTTTCGGCGCCGTGGCCAACGGGCTGACGTCTGCATTCAGGTGAATCGCGCCGGTTTTTTTCGACAGTTCGCGGTAGTTGGCGAGTTGGCGGGCGCTGTCGACTTTGCCGAGCTTGTCGGTGTTCCAAGTGACCTTCAGCGCATCACGGCCTTGCTTGGCCGCCCAGTAACCGTCGGCCACCACGGCAACGCCTTCTGCGCCGCGGTCCAGCGGCACGCGCAGCACGGCCTTGACGCCGGCAATGGCAAGCGCCGCAGCGTCGTCGACTGAAGCGACCTTGCCGCCAAACACTGGTGGACGCGCAATCACCGCCGTCAGCATGCCAGGCAGGCGCACGTCGATGCCGTAGTCCTGCGTGCCGGTGGCTTTAGCCCGTGCGTCGAGCCGGACTGTGGGCTGGCCAATGATGCGAAATTGACTCGGGTCTTTCAGCGTGACTTTTTCAGGCACCGGCAAAGCCATGGCAGCTTGCGCCAGTTCACCGTAGCTCAGGCGCTTGCCGCCGGGGCCGATGACGACACCCTTTTGCGTGCGCAAATCACTGGCCGGCACGCCCCATTGGGCGGCGGCAGCAGAGACCAGCATGGCGCGTGTGCGGGCCCCGAGCTCACGGTACTGGGTGTACGAATTTTTAATGGAACCGGAACCGCCGGTGATGTGGATGCCCATGGCCGGGTCGACATACGCCGCGTCGGCATTGCCGTGCTGGCTCTGCACCATGGCCCAATCGGCGTCCAGCTCTTCAGCCAGGATCATCGGCAAACCGGTTTGCACGCCCTGTCCAAAATCGAGTCGGTTGATGGTGACCATGACAGCGCCGTCACGCGCAATGCTGACAAAGGCCGAAGGCTGTTGTGTTGGCTTCAGGCTACTGGTGGATGCTGAGCTTGCGGTTGGTGAAGCCGCACTTTGCGCTTGAGCCAGCACCGGAAAAATGCCGAGCGAAAAACCGCTGGCACTGGCCAGCTTCAAGAAGCTGCGGCGCGGCACGCCGGAGGTAGCTTCGGTGTCTGTCGTGCCTTGCGCTTTGCGCAACATGCTCTGCAGGCCCTGCGGCAATGATTTCTGCAATTGATCGGTCAAGCTGGCTGGGTTGGTTGGGATGTACATATGGGTTACTTTCAAGCCAGTGCCACTGCGGCATCTTTGATGGCGGCGCGAATCCGCACGTACGTACCGCAGCGGCAAATGTTGCCGGCCATGGCCGCGTCGATGTCAGCGTCAGTGGGTTTTTTGTTGGTCTTGAGCAAGGCGGTGGCGCTCATGACTTGGCCGCTTTGGCAGTAGCCGCACTGGGCGACGTCGTGCTTGACCCAAGCGTCTTGTACGGCCTTGCCAGTACGGTCGCTGGCCAACGCTTCAATGGTGGTGATTTTTTGACCCTCTGCAGCAGACAGCGGCGTCACGCAGGAACGAATGGCTGAGCCATTCAGGTGCACGGTGCAGGCGCCGCACATCGCGATGCCGCAGCCGAACTTGGTGCCGGTCAGGCCGAGGGTGTCCCGCAGCGCCCATAAAATCGGGGTTGATGCGTCGGCGTTGACGGGCGTGTCTTTGCCGTTGATATTGACAGTGAGGATGGCCATTGAAAATCCGAATTAATTAAAAAGAATGACATCAGCATAGGCGCTGGCCTGCTGCTATGCCTCGGTGGCCCTCAACAAGCCCGGGTGTTAACCGGCCTTTGCAGGCCGCTGGCATGGAGAGGTCACAATTGTGTTCATGACCCCATCTAATCCTCCTCTGGCCGACCTGCGTAAAAGCTATGAACGCGCTGAGCTGCATGAAACCGCCTCGCACGCCGACCCGCTGCAACAGTTCGGGCTGTGGCTGGACCAAGCCATCAGCGCCAAAGTGCCTGAGCCGAACGCCATGACTTTGGCCACGGTCGACAGCCAACAGCGTCCGTCAACGCGGATTGTGCTGATCAAGGGCTGCGATCCGCGCGGCATTGTGTGGTTCAGCAATTACGACAGCCGCAAAGGCCAAGAAC
>JBEDKR010000252.1:0-3861 GCA_041172005.1 Pseudomonadota bacterium | reverse complement strand
TCATGAGCCGCATTCAATCCGTCATGAGCGCCCTTCTGGCGCAAAACCGCAAAGCCCTGATTCCTTACGTCACAGCTGGCTTCCCTTTCGCTGACATCACGCCCGCGCTGATGCACGGCATGGTGGCTGGCGGTGCAGATGTGATCGAGCTCGGCGTGCCGTTTTCTGACCCCAGCGCCGACGGCCCAGTGATCCAGAAAGCAGGCGACCGCGCCTTGGCGTTTGGTGTTGGTTTGGTGCAAGTGCTGGCCATGGTCCGCGAGTTCCGCTTGCAGGACAACACCACCCCGGTCGTGCTGATGGGCTACGCCAATCCGATTGAGGCCTACAACCTCAAGCGCGGCGCCAACAGCTTTGTGCGCGACGCAGCCGAGGCCGGCGTCGACGGCATGTTGATCGTCGACTACCCGCCTGAAGAATGCGTTGACTTCGCGGCCCAGCTGCGCAGCCACAACATGGACCTGATCTTTTTGTTGGCCCCCACCAGCACGGCTGAACGCATGGCGCAGGTCGCCAAGGTGGCCAGCGGTTATGTCTATTACGTTTCGCTCAAAGGCGTGACGGGTTCCGGCGCTTTGGACTTGGGCGCCGTGGAGGCCATGCTGCCGCGCATTCGCGAGCACGTCAGCGTGCCGGTCGGTGTGGGTTTCGGCATCCGTGACGCCGCCACCGCCAAAGCCATCAGCCGCGTGGCCGACGCCGTGGTGATTGGCAGCAAGATCATCCAGCTCATCGACAAAGAGCCGCGTGAGCAAGTGGTACCGGTGGTGCAGGCCTTCCTGAGCGAGATCCGCAGCGCGCTGGACGCATAATCCGGGTCAACCCCATGCATTAAGGAGCTCCCATGAGCTGGCTAGAAAAACTACTTCCCCCAAAAATCACGCCGACTGACCCGACCGAGCGCCGCAGCGTCCCTGAAGGGCTGTGGATCAAATGTCCTAGTTGCGAGACCGTGCTGTACAAGAACGACCTCGAAAAGAACCAGAACGTCTGCCCGCAGTGCAGCCACCATCACCGCATGGGCGCTCGCGCGCGGCTTGACGCCTTTCTCGATGCAGAAGGCCGTTACGAGCTCGGCCAAGAAGTGCTGCCGGTCGACGCACTGAAATTCAAGGACAGCCGCAAGTACCCAGAACGCCTGAAAGAAGCCTTAGAGAACACCGGCGAAACCGACGCACTGATCGTCATGGGTGGTGCGGTGCACAGCATCGGCGTGGTGGTAGCCTGCTTTGAATTTGACTTCATGGGGGGCAGCATGGGCAGCGTGGTGGGCGAGCGCTTTGTGCGCGGTGTGCATGCCGCCATTGAGCAAAAAGTGCCGTTTATTTGCTTCACCGCCACCGGCGGCGCACGCATGCAAGAAGGCTTGCTGAGCCTGATGCAGATGGCCAAAACCAATGCATCCCTGACGCGCTTGGCCAAAAAAGGCCTGCCCTACATCAGCGTGTTGACCGACCCAACCATGGGTGGCGTCAGCGCCGGCTTCGCCTTTGTCGGCGACGTGGTGATTGCCGAACCCAAAGCCTTGATTGGTTTTGCCGGTCCTCGAGTCATTGAGTCAACGGTGCGGGTGACTCTGCCAGCAGGCTTCCAACGTGCCGAGTTTTTACAAACCAAAGGCGCAGTCGACCTGATTTGTGACCGACGCGACTTGCGCAAAACCATCGCCAGCACTCTGGCCATGCTGCAGAAGCAGCCGGCCGATGCCGTCGAGTGAACCGCAGTTTTTGACAGCGCTGCCGCTGTTCCCTCTGGGCACAGTGTTGCATCCAGGCGGTTTCTTGCCGCTGCAAATTTTTGAGGTGCGCTACCTCGACATGATCGGCAAGTGCCACAAGAGCGGCACGCCGTTTGGCGTGGTCTCGCTTACAGCAGGCACTGAAGTGCGGCGGCCGAATGCTGAGCCTACTGGCGACGCTTTTGCCAACGAGTCCTTCCAAAGCATCGGCACCTTGGCCACCATCACCGACTTTGCGACACCGCAACCGGGCTTGATGGTGGTGCGCTGCACTGGCACGCAACGCATCAAGATCAGCCGCAGTGAAAAACTCAAGCATGGTCTGTGGGTAGCAGACGCCACGCTGCTGCCCGACGACCTTTTTGTGCCGATTCCTGATGACCTGCAGCCAGCCGCCGATGCGCTGAAAAAGCTGATCCTCACCCTGCAAGAACGTGAAGTGCCCGCTGAGCAAATGCCGATACTCACGCCCTACCGACTCGATGACTGCGGCTGGGTCGCCAACCGTTGGTGCGAATTGCTACCAATCCCAGTCGCGATGAAGCAACAATTCATGGAACTCGACAACCCATTGCTGCGGCTCGAATTGGTCAATGACATCTTGGACCGCAGCGACATCTCCTTTTAAAATCAGAGGTTCGCCTCTTTTTCTTCTGAACCCATCTCTTTCGGCTCCCTATGTCCACACCCACCGCCCTGCCCTCCGCTGCCGCGACTGCACCCGCACACGCGCTCGACGACAACCAGTTGATGGCCGAGCGCCGTGAAAAGTTAAAACACATACGCGCTGCCGGCGTAGCGTTCCCCAATGACGTCAAACCCGAACACCGGGCCGAAGCCCTGTTTGCGCAGTACGACGGCCAGACCAAAGAAGAACTGGAACCACTGGCCATCCGCGTGAGCGTCGCCGGTCGCATGATGCTCAAGCGCGTCATGGGCAAGGCCAGTTTTGCGACCCTGCAAGACGCTTCCTTCGGCCCGTCGCATGGTCGTATTCAGGTCTACATCAACAACGAAGGCGTCGGCGAAGAACTGCACAGCGCCTTCAAACACTGGGACTTGGGCGACATCGTGGCCGCAGAAGGCACGCTGTTCAAAACCAAAACCGGCGAGTTGTCGATTCACGCCACCGGCCTCAAACTGGTGACCAAAAGCCTGCGCCCCCTGCCCGACAAGTTTCACGGTGTGGCAGACCAAGAAGTCAAATACCGTCAACGTTATGTTGACCTCATCACCGACGAAGCCGCACGCAAACGCTTCGTGGCCCGCAGCAAGGCCGTCAGCAGCATGCGCGAATTCATGGTTGCCAACGAGTTTCTGGAAGTCGAAACGCCGATGCTGCACCCGATTCCGGGCGGCGCCAACGCCAAGCCTTTCAAGACGCACCACAACGCGCTGGACCAGGAAATGTTTTTGCGCATCGCGCCCGAGCTATACCTGAAGCGACTCATCGTCGGTGGTTTTGAGCGCGTGTTTGAGATCAACCGCAGCTACCGCAACGAAGGCATCAGCGTTCGGCACAACCCCGAATTCACCATGATGGAGTTCTACGCCGCTTGGTGGAACTACAACGACCTGATGGCCTTCACCGAAGCCTTGATCCGCGACGCCGCGCAAAAATCTTGCGGCACTTTGCAGTTGAGCTACGGCGGCAAACCAGTCGACTTGAGCCAGCCGTTTGAACGTCTCACGATCCGCGAAGCCATCCTGAAACACACCGACGCCGGCACCAAAGTGGACGACGCGGCATGGCTCATCAACGCCGTCAAAAAGCTCGGTTGCAACGAGCAAAAAGACCGCTTGTCGACACGATCGCTGGCCAGCTTGCAGGTCTTGTACTTTGAAGAAACTGTTGAAGACAAGCTCTGGCAGCCGACCTTCATCATGGAACATCCGACCGAAATTTCGCCCTTGGCGCGCGCCAACGATGCACGCCCTGAAGTGACCGAACGCTTTGAGCTTTACATCACCGGCCGCGAGTTCGGCAACGGTTTCAGCGAACTCAACGACGCGCAAGAGCAAGCCGCACGCTTTCATGCGCAGGTCAACGCCAAAGACTCAGGTGACGACGAAGCCATGTTTTACGACGCCGACTTCGTGCGTGCGCTCGAATACGGCATGCC
>JBEDKR010000251.1:0-3879 GCA_041172005.1 Pseudomonadota bacterium | reverse complement strand
AGCGGCTTTGCGCTGGGTGGCGGCTGCGAGCTGGCCATGATGTGCGACTTCATCATTGCGGCCGACAACGCCCGCTTCGGCCAGCCCGAGATCAAGCTGGGCATCATTGCCGGCGCCGGCGGCACGCAGCGCCTGCCGCGCGCCGTGGGCAAGGCCAAAGCCATGGACATGGCGCTGACCGGCCGCATGATGGACGCGCAAGAAGCCGAGCGCGCCGGTCTGGTCAGCCGCGTGGTGGCACCCGACAAGCTCATGGACGAAGCCCTGGGTGCTGCGCTGATGATTTGCGATTACGGTCAGCTCAGCGTCATGGCCACCAAAGAAGCCGTCAACCGGGCCTTTGAAAGCGGCCTGACCGACGGCCTGATGTTCGAGCGCCGCCTGTTCCATTCAATGTTCGCCACCAGCGACCAGAAAGAAGGCATGGACGCCTTCATGGGCAAACGCAAAGCGGTCTTCACGCACCGCTGAAGCCGGCTTTTGAACCCGTTATAATGTTGCTCGCGCGGTGATATAGCTCAGTTGGTTAGAGCGCAGCATTCATAATGCTGATGTCGGTGGTTCAAGTCCACCTATCACCACCAAAAATTCAGGTTTCAGGCCCCGCCTCCAACCCTCCAAACCCGCAAGCTCACCGGCTTGGCGGGTTTTTTGTTGTCCCGGCCGTGTCCGGCACCAGCCCGGCAGGCGCAAGCCATCGATCGACTTTGGCTGACGCCTTTTGGCGGGACTCCCCCGGCCGGCAGACCTTCGCTTTTCGCTTCAATCAATGGCATGGTGGAAGTGACTTGTTTCATTGTTTGGCTTAACGCGTCCGGGAGCTCTCATGCGTCAGGGCATTGAACCCATGCAATTACAAATACGTCAGCCGGAGCGGCGGCGCTTGTGGAGCGCGGATGAACGCCGCTCGTCACAGTATTTCCATCATTTGATCGACATCAGCCCGGACCCGTTTTTCACGGTGAACGCTGACGGCCTGATTGTGGACACCAACATGGCCGCCGTCATCATGACGGGCAAGAGCAGCACGGAATTGGTGGGCAGTGTCTTTGTGGACTACTTTTCCAACCCCGTCGAAGCGCACGACAGATGCCGGCAAGTCTTGATGCAAGGCTTTCTGAACGACAGCCCGATGCAAATCAAACACAGCTCAGGGGCAACACATGATGTGCTTTGCAATGCCCGGGTGGTCCGTGATGAGGCAGGTCTGCCCCAGGCCGTGCTGGTCATTGCGCACAATGTGACTGAAAAAAAACGGCTCGAGAAAAAGCTGCAGGAGATTCAATCCAGGGTCGATTTCGCACTTGAAAAGACGCACACCGGCGCCTGGGAGCTGGACCTGGTAGACCACACGTCCACACGTTCACTGGAGCATGACCGCATCTTCGGCTACACCGACATGCTGCCGACATGGACTTACGACATGTTTATGCAACATGTGCTGCCGCAAGAGCGTGCAGCGGTGGACCACAAATTCAATGAAGCCATCACCAGCAAGACCCCGTGGGATTTCCAATGCCGGATTCGCCGGGTGGACGGTGAGGTACGCTGGATCTGGGCGGTTGGAGAAATGCAAACCGGCGCCGATGGGGGTGGTCAACGCATGGTGGGTATCGTGCAGGACATCACCGCCCAAAAACAGGCGGAAATGGCCAGCCGTGACGCCGAGTTTCGCTTTCGAACGGTTGCAGACTTCACTGTGGATTGGGAATACTGGGTGCTGCCGGACGGCTCGTTGCGCTATGTGTCTCCGTCTTGCTTTGACATCACCGGCTACACGGCAGATGAGTTTTATGCCGACCCGGGACTGCTGGTGCGGATCACTCATCCGGAGGATCAGGATTTATTCATTGGCCATACGCATGCGCTGTCTGACCGTGGCATGCCCAAGCCCTTATTTTTCCGCATCAAGACCCGAGATGGCAGCATTCGCTGGATTTCGCACACCTGCCGGCAAGTCGTTGATGCAGCGGGCAATCCGAATGGTTTTCGCGGCAGCAACCGCGACGATACCGAGCGCAGAAAGATGGAAGATCAGGTGCGTGAACTGGCTTTTTACGATGAGCTCACCCATTTGCCAAACCGCCGCTTGTTGATCGACCGCTTGGTTCATGACATGGCATTGGTCAAACGCAACAGCCGCTACGGCGCGCTGATGTTTGTCGATCTGGACAATTTCAAACCGCTCAATGACCTGCACGGGCACACGGCGGGCGACTTGCTGTTGATTGAAGTGGCCAGACGGATGAAGTCTTGCGTACGCGCGGTTGACACCGTGTCACGCTTTGGCGGTGACGAGTTTGTGGTGCAACTCAGCGAGTTGGGCTCGAACAAAGCCACAGCCGCCGAGCAGGCCAGAATTCTGGCTGAAAAAATCAGACGCCAACTGGCCGAGCCCTACCGGCTGCCCATGAAGACCCAGGGTATGCCAGACCGGATGATCGAGCATCGCTGCACCGTCAGCATCGGGGTGGTTACTTACGGCGGCCACGAGGCCAGCGAAGAAGACATCCTCAAATGGGCCGATGAGGCCATGTACCAGGCCAAGGATGCCGGACGCAATACCGTCCGGTTTTATGAAGCGCCTGCTACGCCCTGACCTGACCGCGGCCAGGCGCGGTGCAGGGCCAGCTTGGTGAGCTGAAACACCGGCAGCAAGGCCAGGCCGGCGCCAAAGGCCAACAGCCAGCGTTGCGGCGACAGTGGCATGAAGTCAAAACCATCAGCAAACGCCGGCACGCCGGTGACCAGCACCAGCGCAGTCAGAGTGGCGCCCAGCACCCACAAGGGCGTGACCGACAGGCCCGAGAACAGCTGGCCCCAGCCGCCGCGCCGCGAGCGCGTGGGAAAAATCAGCGCTGCGTTGGCGGTGACCAGCGCCACAAAGCTGGCGGTGCGCGCCTCGCCCGCTGTGCTGCCCTGCGCCAGCAGCCAGACGTCCAGCCCCATCACCAGCAGCACCACCCAGCTCCCCTGCAGCAAGGCCTCGAGCACGTGTTGGCGGAATATCAAGGGCTCGCCGGTCTGGCGCGGCGCTTGCGCCATGAGCGCATCGCCCTCGCCTTGCTCGGCCTCAAAAACAATCGAGCAAGCCGGGTCAATCACCAGCTCAAAAAATGCAATGTGCAAAGGCGCCAGCACCAGCGGCAAGCCAAACAGCACCGGCAACATGCTCACACCGACGATGGGCACATGCACCGCCAGCGTGTAAACCATGGCCTGGCGCAAATTGGCAAAAATGCGCCGCCCCAACCGGATGGCGCCGACGATGGCGGTGAAGTCGTCTTGCAGCAGCACCAGCGAAGCGGCCTCGCGCGCCACGTCGGTGCCGCGCTGGCCCATGGCAATGCCGATGTGCGCGGACTTCAGGGCCGGCGCGTCGTTGACGCCATCGCCCGTCATGGCCACCACGTGGCCGGCGGCCTTGAAGGCCTCGACCAGCTTGAGCTTGAGCTGCGGCGTGACGCGGGCAAAGACATTGATCTGCGTGCCGGCGTCTGGCCGCGCATGGTCAAGCCGCTTGGCCAGTGCCTGAATCGACATGGCCTCGATCTCAGCGCCCGACATCACGTGCGCCCCGTCAATGCCGGACTGCTGGGCGATGGCCTCGGCGGTGCGCGCATGGTCGCCGGTGATCATCACCACCCGGATGCCGGCACGCAGGCACTGCGCCACGGCCTCGGGCACCTCGGGGCGCAGGGGGTCGGCCAGTCCGAGCAGGCCGACGAATTCAAATTCAAAGGCCGCCTGCGCCTCGGGCCAGCGCTCCTGACTGCGGTGTCTGGCTTTGGCCACGCCAAGCACGCGCAGGCCGCGGCTGGCCATGTGAGCTGCCTGGCTCGCCACCTGGGTCCGCTCCAAGGCAGGCAGCTGGCAGAG
>JBEDKR010000250.1:0-3914 GCA_041172005.1 Pseudomonadota bacterium | reverse complement strand
GCACCTTCATCTGCTCAACCCAAAAAGAAGAAGCCGGCCCGACCAACAATTGGATGGCCCCGGCTGAGATGCGATCCACGCTGCAACCCCTGTTTGACGGCTGCATGAAGGGCCGCACGATGTACGTCGTGCCCTTCTCGATGGGCCCACTGGGCTCGCCGATTGCCCACATCGGCATCGAACTCTCGGACAGCGCTTACGTCGCCGTGAACATGAAAATCATGACTCGCATGGGCCGTGCCGTGTATGACGTGCTGGGTGTGGATGGCGCGTTCGTGCCTTGCGTTCACACCGTTGGCGCGCCGCTGGTGGCTGGTCAGAAAGATGTGAAATGGCCTTGCAACAAGACCAAGTACATCGTGCACTACCCAGAAACCCGTGAAATTTGGTCTTACGGTTCAGGCTACGGCGGCAATGCGCTGCTTGGCAAAAAGTGCTTTGCATTGCGTATCGCCTCCAACATGGGCCGCGACGAAGGCTGGTTGGCCGAGCACATGTTGATTTTGGGCGTGACCAATCCCAAGGGCAAAAAATACCATGTCGCAGCGGCGTTCCCAAGCGCTTGCGGCAAAACAAACTTCTCGATGCTGGTGCCACCAGCTGGTTTTGACGGCTGGAAAGTCACCACCATTGGCGACGACATCGCTTGGATCAAGCCTTCGGCCGATGGCCAATTGCGCGCCATCAACCCAGAAGCGGGCTACTTTGGTGTGGCCCCGGGCACCAATATGCTGACCAACCCGAACTGCATGCTGAGCGTTCGCAGCGACACCATTTTCACCAACGTTGCCCTGACCGACGACGGCGACGTCTGGTGGGAAGGCATGGAGCAAGACGCGCCCGGCAAGGCGCTGCCCAAGCATTTGATCGACTGGCAAGGCAAGGACTGGACGCCAGAGATCGCCCGCGAAACAGGCGCCAAAGCCGCGCACCCAAACTCGCGTTTCACGGTGGCCGCCACCAACAACCCGGCGCTCGACAGCGCGTGGGACGATCCAAAAGGTGTGGCGATTGACGCCTTCATCTTCGGCGGCCGCCGTTCGACCACCGTGCCATTGGTGTCAGAAGCCCGCAGCTGGGTCGAAGGCGTCTACATGGCGGCCACCATGGGTTCTGAAACCACCGCCGCCATTGTTGGCCAAGTCGGTGTGGTGCGCCGCGACCCGTTCGCCATGCTGCCGTTCATCGGCTACAACATGAGCGACTACTTCCAGCACTGGTTGAACATTGGCGAACAACTCGCCGCCAAGGGCGCCAAGCTGCCAAAAATCTACACCGCCAACTGGTTTCGCAAAGGCGCGGACGGCAAGTTCGTCTGGCCAGGCTATGGCGAAAACATGCGCGTCTTGAAGTGGATGATCGAGCGCATTGAGGGCACAGCCAAAGGCCAAGACCACACCACCGGCGTCAGCCCTGGCTATGCGGATCTGACTTGGGACGGGCTGGACTTCAGCGCGGAACAGTTCAACTCCGTCATCAGCACCGACAAAGCCGCTTTGCTCAAGGAGCTCGAGTTGCACACGGAGTTGTTCACGCAATTGGCGCATCATCTGCCGACCGCTTTGATCGAGACCAAAGCAGCTATTGAGAAGCGCCTGGCTGCCTGACCTTCGCTAGCGCCCACAAAAAAGCCACCTTCTTCGAAGGTGGCTTTTTATCGTCTGTGCCAAACGAGCTTGGCAGCGGTGCCTATCTGCCCATCAGGCGTTTTGACGTTGGTAAGCGCGCAGTTCTGCGCCACCCAGACGTATCGCACGAGCCGACAAACCATTCGTTGCTGCAACATCTGTGCTGCCATCCAACGACACTTCAGCCAATGACTGTTGACGGGTGATGGCGGAATGCAAGTCGGCCATGACGCGGCTGTCGGTCTTGGCAATCACCCATAGACGTTCGTCAGCACGGGCTTTGGCTTGACCACGGGCCCAGCTGTCAAGCGATGACTTGCCGCGAGCCACGAGATTGCGCACCGTACCCGAGTACAAAGCCATAACAGCGAATGCGACAGCCCACAGTGCCATCCACATCACCAGCAAGTGGCCTTCAACCACGCTGTCCATGACTTGGTAAGCCACGACCAACACGGCGGAGACGACCGCTGTAAAGAGCAGGGCGACTAAGCCGCTGAAGGCAGACCACCGTTGACGCAACAGCAGTGCGCCTTGAATGGCGGCTTCTGCGCGTTGAACGCCGGGGTGAACGTTTGAATAAGGAGTGTTGATAAAAGTGGTCATGATGATTCCCTTGGTCAGGGCCGTCAGCATTCAGAAAGTCTGCTTGCTTACGACGGCCACGTTGAGCAAGGACTCGACTATAGGGTTAATACTGATGCCGCTCCACTTTATCTTTATGATTTAATTCATTCACTGTGGTTATAGTAGGACTCTCACTTGAAGACCTTACCCATGAGCAAGCCTAACTTCCGCACCCTCGACCTCAACTTATTGCGCGTCTTTGACGAGGTCATGGCTGAGCGCAGTTTGACCCGCGCCGCCCGCAACCTTTCTTTGACGCAACCCGCCGTGAGCAATGCACTCAGGCGTCTGCGGGAAACGCTGGGCGACGAATTGGTTCAACGCAGTGGTCAGGGCATGGCGCCAACACCGCGCGCGCGCGCCATCTGGCCAGCGGTACGCGAAGCGCTGCAACAGCTGCAATCCTCTCTGATACCCAATGAGTTTGTGCCGGCTGAAGCCAATACCAGCTTCGTACTGGCCATGGCAGACGCCACTGCGGCCGAACTGATTCCCGGCCTCACAGACATCCTCGAACAAGAAGCCCCGCGCGTTTCGCTGCGCGTTGTTCCCCTGACAACCCGCGACCCGCGCCGTCTGCTCGATGAAGAAAGCTGCGACCTCGCTGTCGGCTACTTTCCTTCGGTGCTGGCTGATTTAACGGCTGGCGCACAAAGCGGCGAACCGCAACCGTTCTCGCACTTGCGGCTTTATGACGGCGAGTACGTCTGCGTCATGCGTAAAAGCCATCCCTTGGCGCGGAGCCCGCTGACGCTCGACGAATACTGTGCTGCGCGCCACATGCTGGTGAGTTTTTCCGGCCGGCCTTATGGATTCATTGACGAATCGTTGGCATCCCTAGGGCGCGAGCGGCGCGTGGTGCTGACGGTGAATCAATTCTTCACCGCCGGTCTCGTGGTGGCTAATTCCAACTTGCTGACCGTCTTGCCGCGTCATTTTGTACGCGTCACGGGCATTGCCGAACAATTGATCTTGCAAGCACTTCCCTTTGACGTTTCACCCGTGCACGTCGATGCCGTGTGGCACCGACGCAGCCAGCAGAGCAGCAGTCACCTGTGGTTGCGACAAGCTGTGATGCGGGCGGCGAAGCAAAGTTTTTCGGCCTGACAGTGACAATTGATCTGTGAACATACAGCTGCTGTCCGACCTCCACCTCGAGTCCAACCCGCACTTTGTGGCCCGGCCGACGCCGGGTGCCGACGTGCTGGTGCTGGCCGGTGACATCGGCTCTTACCAACCCGGCTCTGCGCTGACCCGTTTGGGCATTGAAGACTTTGGCTTGGCCCGGTTTTCACCACGGCCTGTGAGCGAAGGCGGCGCTGGCTGGCCTTGCCCGGTGCTGTTTGTTCCAGGCAACCATGAGTACGACGGACAGGAATTCGACGATGCGGCGCGCCAATTGCGTGCCGCCTGCGAGCGCTGGGGATTGATTTGGTTGGAGCAGCAGAGCGTCACCCTGCAAAGCGTTCGCTTTCTCGGTTGCACGCTTTGGACCGACTTTGACGCGCTGAACGGTGACTCTCTGAATGCGACTCTGTCTGGCCGAGACAAGGCCTTTCGGGCGGCCAACTACTACCTGCGAAAAAACCATTCGCTGCGCAACGGCGTGCCGATGCTGGCACCCGAGGTCCGCGAACTCGGCTTGCAAAGCCAGGCTTG
>JBEDKR010000249.1:0-3916 GCA_041172005.1 Pseudomonadota bacterium | reverse complement strand
AAGACTTGGAAGAAGCCACGCTTCAATGGATAGACAACAAAGCCAAGTCTAAAAAATACGCAGCTATTGCTGAAGAACTGGCTGAGTTTGAAGACGCGCTGAAGCAAGGCTGACGCCTTGAGACATAAGACGCAGTTCACACCAACGGTTTTACTGAAAGTTGGCAGCATAACGCTGTCACCTCAGCCCTAGCGGCGACCTGAAGTTGTCCCATGCGAATTTTCCTGCCATCGATCAAATTTTGGTTTCTCGCTTGCCTCATGACATTCGGGTCTATGACCCAGAGTCATGCCGCTGAAAACTTCTCTGCGTGCCCGCAGTTTTTTGCCAACGGCATCGCGCCAGAGCTGAAGGAACACCCGCTACAGCGCGCTCTTTGCTACGACGCTTTTGCCGTTCTGCACTCTGGCGAAAGTAAAACACCGGTGTTCGTCGCTGAACGGCTCAACCGCGCCGCAATTTCGGACACGGGTGAACGGCGTACCAATCGGTTTTATCCAGAGGCGAGACTGAGGTCTGCCGAGCGAGCCACGCTTGAAGACTACAAAGGCAGCGGATTCGATCGGGGTCATATGGCACCCGCTGGCAACATGCCAACCGTGCAAGCCATGGCCCAAAGCTTTTCTCTTGCGAACATGGTGCCTCAAGCCCCTGACCACAATCGAGTCGTGTGGGCGAAATCGGTGGAGTCTTCAACGCGTAAATATGCGTCACGTGCCATCGGCGATGTTTACGTCATCACCGGCCCGGTGTATGCGCCCAGCATCGATTCAAGTCCAAGCATCGGCCGAGGAAAAGTCCGCATTCCAAAGTACTTGTTCAAGCTGGTCTACGACGAGCAAAAACACAAAGCGTGGGCTTACTGGCATGAAAACGACAACGCAACCCAAGCCTCCGTGCCGATCAGCTACGCCGAGCTGGTAAAAAGAACGGGGATTTCCTTCTTTCCAGACACGCAAGTGGCTGGCTTTGTTCCAGCTCAGACACCATGCATTCAAGCCACACTGAGACATGCACGCGGCATCCCGACCAGAGCTTGGCAAGTCCACATCACCGACGCGCATGCCCCATCAAGCCGGGCTGTGTTGGCCTGCCTACACACTTGATAGACACCAGCCAAAAAAAAGGACCTAGCCCAAAAGCCAAGTCCTTAATTTATAACGATATTTTGGTGGGAGATGCAAGTTTCGAACTTGCGACCCTTGCAGTGTGAATGCAATGCTCTACCCCTGAGCTAATCTCCCTGTGCTTTTCAGCAAGCCTCAAATTATATGAGTTTTTTTGGGCGATCTTAACGAGTCTGCGTGAATTTTCAGGCGGCCATTGTGCGCCACACTGTCTTGCCTTTGCTGGCTTTGTCGATACCAGTCAACAGCGCCTCGTGTGCCGTGTTTTCTTGATCGTTGGCCAAGAGTAGCGGCAAATCAAAGGTGCTGAGGTCGACGATTTGAATGGCCACACCGGCCTCTGGCTCTGTGCCCATGTCCATCACCAAGCTGTTTTGGCCGCGCGTGAGGTTGATGTAAACGTCGGCCAGTAGCTCTGCGTCGAGTAAGGCGCCGTGCAGGGTTCGGCCGGCGTTGTCCACCTCGAGACGGGCACACAAAGCATCCAGCGAGTTGCGTTTTCCGGGAAACAACTCCTTGGCCATCATCAGGCTGTCGACCACTTTGGCCACGCAATGTTTCAGTGGTGGCTTGCCGATCAGTGACAGCTCTTTGTTCAGAAAACTGACGTCGAATGGCGCGTTGTGGATGATGACTTCAGCGTCAGCCAGATAGGCCAGCAACTCGTTGGCGACGGCCGAAAACTTCGGCTTGTCGCGCAAAAATTCATTGCTGATGCCGTGGACTTTCAGCGCGTCTTCATGGCTGTCTCGGTCTGGGTTGAGATAGAAATGGAGGTTGTTGCCGGTCAGCTTGCGGGCGACCAGTTCAACGCAGCCAATCTCAATGATGCGATCGCCATTTTCGGCAGACAGACCAGTCGTTTCGGTATCCAGAACAATTTGACGCATAGCTTGAATTATCGCTGTGTCACGGCCCGCAGTTCAGTGCAGTTCTTTGGCGTGGTTGACGGTGTACTTGGGTATTTCAACTGTCACGTCTGACTGAGCCAAGAAGGCTTGGCAACTCAAACGCGAGTTTGGCTCCAGTCCCCATGCACGGTCTAGCAAGTCTTCTTCGTTTTCGTCTGGGGCGTTGAGGGAGTTGAGACCTTCGCGCACGATGACGTGGCACGTGGTGCAGGCGCAGCTCATGTCGCAGGCGTGCTCGATGTTGATGTGGTTGTCCAGCAGCGCTTCGCAAATGGAGGTGCCAGCGGGCGCGCTGATTTCAGCGCCGGTTGGGCAATATTCGGGGTGCGGCAATATTTTGATGATGGGCATGGTTTGAGTGCTTTGGTAATTTTGAAGTTGGGGCGGTCTGCGTCAGACCGCTGAGATGTTTTTGCCGGCAAGGGCTTTTTGAATGCCGCGGTTCATTCGCTGGGCGGCGAAGTTTTCGGTGCCTTTGGCCAAAGCTTGGTTGGCAGCTTCGATGGTGGCGGCATCTGCGTCAGCACGGGCGCTGGCGACAGCGGCCATCAGCGTGTCAATGCTCGACTTTTCTTCAGCTTCGAGCAAGTCTGCATCTGCGTTCAGCGCGCTTAGCGTGGCCTGCAGCATGCGGTCGGCGTCGACACGGGCTTCGGCCAGTGCGCGTGCCTGCATGTCTTGCTGGGCCGTCGTGAAACTTTCTTGCAGCATCCGGGCTATGTCGTCGTCCGACAGGCCGTAAGACGGCTTAACGTCAATCTGCGCGGCCACCCCGCTGCCCTGCTCTTTGGCACTGACACTCAACAGACCGTCAGCGTCGACTGTGAAGGTCACGCGGATACGCGCTGCGCCTGCAGCCATCGGAGGAATACCGCGCAACTCAAAACGAGCCAGACTCCGGCAGTCGGCCACCAAGTCGCGCTCGCCCTGCACCACATGC
Organism: Pseudomonadota bacterium; assembly: GCA_041172005.1. Taxonomy (GTDB): domain Bacteria; phylum Pseudomonadota; class Gammaproteobacteria; order Burkholderiales; family Burkholderiaceae_C; genus Polaromonas. Next base: position 938 of record JBEDKR010000249.1, on the reverse strand, counting down.
AATGCCAACGCCGTCTGGCCGTCTTTGTAGGTGGTGAAGTCTTGCGCCATCGCGGTGGGAATGGTTTGGTTACGCGGCACGATGCGCTCCACCAAACCGCCCATGGTTTCAATGCCCAGTGACAGCGGAATCACGTCGAGCAGCAACAACTCGTCACCGCTGTGGTTACCGGCCAACTGATTGGCAGAAATAGCAGCACCCAGCGCCACTACTTCGTCCGGGTTCAGGTTGGTCAAGGGCTCACGACCGAAAAACTCAGCTACGGCTGCGTGGATGGCCGGCATGCGGGTTGAACCGCCGACCAATACCACGCCCTGAATCTCGTCTTTGCCGAGCTTGGCGTCCCGTAAGGCTTTGCGCACAGCCGTCATGGTCTGCACTGTCAACGTCTCCGTGATGTCTGCAAAGTCGGCAGGCGTGACGATGGTGTCAATGCGCGTGTCGGTTAGGTCGAGCTGAAAAGAAACTTTACTCTGCGTGCTCAGCGCTTCCTTGACGACTCGCGCTGTGCGCAGCAAGGCGGCTTTGTCGGCGGCATTTTCAAGCGGAGGAATGGCAGTTTGCGCCAAGGCCCAATCAGCCAAAGCACGGTCGTAATCATCTCCGCCGAGGGCTGAGTTACCGCCTGTGGCGACCACCTCAAACACGCCTTGCGTCAAACGCAGAATCGAAATATCAAAGGTGCCGCCGCCTAAGTCATAAACCGCAAAAACACCTTCGCTGTTGTTGTCCAGGCCGTAGGCAATGGCTGCTGCGGTGGGTTCATTGATGAGACGTAGCACGTTCAAGCCGGCCAGTTGCGCAGCGTCTTTGGTGGCTTGTCGCTGGGCTTCGTCAAAGTAGGCTGGCACGGTGATGACGGCACCAAACACATCATCGTCAAACGTGTCTTCAGCACGAAATCGCAAGGTCGCCAAAATTTCGGCACTGACTTCGAC
>JBEDKR010000248.1:0-3936 GCA_041172005.1 Pseudomonadota bacterium | reverse complement strand
GCGCGCTTGCCCATTTTCTCGGCGGTTTGCAGCACGGCTGACGAGTCAGTGTTCTGGAACAGCACGTCTGCGCCGCCGTTGATCAGCGCGGTAGCGGCTTCGGTTTCTTTCGGTGGATTGAACCACTCGTTGACCCAGACGACTTTGGTCTTGACTTTCGGATTGACCGACTGCGCGCCCAGCGTGAAGCTGTTGATGTTGCGCACGACTTCAGGAATCGGCACCGAGCCGACCACGCCGAGCGTACCGGTCTTGCTCATCTTGCCGGCGATCACGCCAGCCAAGTAAGCGCCTTCGTAGGTGCGGCTGTCGTAGGTGCGCATGTTCTCGGCTGTTTTGTAGCCGGTGGCATGCTCAAACTTGACGTCTTTGAAATCAGCGGCGGCTTTGAGCATCGGCTCCATGTAGCCAAAGGTGGTGCCGAAAATCAGCTTGTTGCCTTGACTGGCCATGTCGCGCAGGACGCGCTCGGCGTCAGCGGACTCAGGCACTTTTTCGACAAAGCTGGTGACGACTTTGTCGCCGTAAGCGGCTTCAACTGCTTTGCGACCGTTGTCGTGCGCAAAGGTCCAGCCGCCATCGCCGACAGGGCCAACGTAGGCAAAAGCGATTTTGAGCGGTTCCGCCTTGGCCGGTGCAGCAGCCACAGGTGCCGGCTCCGGTGGTGCTTCTTTTTTACCGCAGCCCACCAAGGCGGCCGCAGCCACTGCAGAAATTGCAGCGAACTTGAGCAAGGAACGTTTTTGCAGATCAGTCATGTCGTCTCCAGTAGCGACGGTTTCGAAAAATGAACCCGATGATGGGTCCGGAAAAAGCTTAAATATAGGCTACAGCCAAGTACCCAGATCAGGACCCCGGATGAAAGGGCTTGCCAATCGACGAAGGCATGTTCAAGCGGATCCATTGCGGGTTGCGAGAGATTAGCACCAGCACCACGATGGTTGACAAATAAGGCAACATCGTTAAGAACTGGCTCGGAATATCAACCCCCATGCCCTGCAAATGAAACTGCAACATGGTCACTCCGCCGAACAGATACGCACCAAGCAAAACACGTGCCGGACGCCACGTCGCAAAGGTGGTGAGGGCCAGCGCGATCCAGCCCTTGCCGGCGATCATGCCCTCAACCCACAAAGGCGTGTAAACCACCGACACATAAGCGCCCGCCAAGCCGCACAGCGAGCCGCCGACCATCACCGCCGCCAACCGAATCCGCCGCACCGGATATCCCAGCGCATGGGCGGACTCAGGACTCTCGCCGACCGAGCGCAACACCAAGCCCGCGCGGGTCCTGTACAAAAACCAAATCAAACCAACGGTCAGCGCCATGGTCACGTACACCATGGGATGCTGACGGAAAAATGCCGGGCCAACAAACGGCAGATCGGCCAGAAAAGGAATCGTGTATTTGCTGAGCTCGGGCAGTTTTTCTTGCACGTAGCGCGTGCCGGCAAAGGCAGAAAAACCCGCCCCAAACAAGCTCAGCGCCAAACCGGTGGCGTACTGGTTGGTGTTGAGCCAGATCACCAACACCCCGAACAAGCCCGCCAACAGCGCACCCGCCAGCATGCCCGCGCCAAAGCCCAGCCAGCTGTTGCCGGTGTGCACGACGGTCACAAAACCGGCCAATGCGGCGCACAGCATCATGCCTTCAGCGCCCAAATTAACGATGCCGGCTTTTTCGTTGATGAGCAGCCCAAGGGCCGCAATCGCCAGCACGGTGCCGGCGCTCAGGGTGGCTGCAAGCAGCAAGGCAGTGGAGTCCATCAGCGAGCCCCTTGCGTGATCTTGATTCGGTAAGCGATCAAGGTGTCGCAGGCCAGCAGGCTGAACAGTAGCAAGCCTTGGAACACACCGGTGAGAGATTTGGGTAGACCCAAGCGCGACTGCGCCAGTTCACCGCCAATGTAAAACATGCTCATGAGCAGCGCCGAAAAGATGATGCCGACCGGGTGCAAGCGCCCGACAAAGGCGACGATGATGGCGGCAAAGCCGTAGCCTGCTGGCACGTACGGCGAGAGCTGGCCAATCGGGCCGGCGACTTCAAGCGCGCCGGCCATACCAGCAGCACCGCCCGACACCAGCAACGCCACCCACAAAGCCTTGCGCGACGAAAACCCGGCATAGCGCGCAGCGGCTGGCGCCAAACCACCGACCTGCTGCGCAAAGCCAGCGTAGGTGCGGTACAAATAAAGCCACAGCGCAGCCGCACCGGCCAAGGCCAACAAGATGCCGATGTTGACGCGTGAGCCCGCCATCAACCGCGGAATTTGCGTGACCGAATCAAAGGTCTTGGTTTGCGGAAAGTTGTAACCCGCCGGGTCTTTCCATGGCCCGTAAACGAGGTAGCTCAACACCATGTCGGCCACATACACCAGCATCAAGCTGACCAGAATTTCGTTGGCGTTGAAGCGGTCACGCAGCAGCGCCGTGATGCCGGCCCACAGCATGCCGCCCAACGCGCCAGCCAACACAATCACCGGGATGATCCAGGCGCCCGTGGACTTGTCGGCCAGCATCGCCACGCCGCCCGCGGTCACCGCGCCGATGATGAATTGACCTTCGGCGCCGATATTCCAAACGTTGGAACGAAAGCACACCGCCAGCCCCAACGCGATGATCAACAGCGGTGTGGCTTTGACCATCAGCTCGCCCAGCGCATAGGCGCTACGGATCGGTTCCCAGAAAAACACCTGCAAACCTTGCACCGGGTCTTTGCCGAGCGCAATGAACAACAACACGCCGATCACCACGGTGATCAACAGCGCCAGCAGCGGCGACAAATAACCCCAAGTGCGCGAGGCTTGCGCGCGCGGTTCCAATTGCAGCCGCAGCTTGAAAAAATCAGCCATGCGGCGCTCCTTGGCTTACCGGTTCATCTTGGACTTCGTCTTGCCAGAGACCACTCATCCACAGGCCAACGCGCTCGACTGTGGCCTCCGCACGCGGCAGCGAAGGCGAGGCTTGCCCCTTGGCCATGACATACAAACGGTCGCAAATTTCAAACAATTCTTCAAGCTCCTCGCTCACCACCAAGACCGCACAACCGGCGTCGCGCAGCTTCAAAATCTCGCCACGAATCTGCGCCGCTGCGCCGACGTCAACGCCCCAAGTTGGCTGCGAGACGATCAACAACTCAGGGCCCGCTTCGATCTCACGGCCAACAATGAACTTTTGCAAATTGCCGCCCGACAAAGACCGCGCTGGCGCATGCGGCCCACCGGCCTTGACGTTGAAGCGCTGGATGATGCCTTCCGCCTGCGCCTGCAAAGTCGCCAGCTGCAACCAGCCACCACGGCCAACCGCGTCTCGCCGCGTCAGCAACAGGTTTTGCGCGAGGCCAAGTGATGGCACCGCGCCGCGCCCCAGCCTTTCTTCAGGCACAAAATACACGCCACGCTCCCGGCGCTGCATCGGGCCTTGTTTGCCGACAGGCTGGTCCTTGACTTGAATCGCATCAGCGGGTGAACGCGTGTCCTCGCCCGACAGCGCATAAAGCAATTCTTTTTGGCCGTTGCCAGACACGCCGGCAATGCCGACCACCTCACCAGCCCGGACGTCTAGGGTAATGCTGTCCAGATCCACGCCAAACTGGTCTTCACGTGCAAGGCTCAGCGCACGCACTTTCAACACCACGGCACCGGCGTGCAAGGCGCGGTGTTCCAACGCTGGCGGCTCAGCACCAATCATCAGGCGGCTCAATGAAGCGTTGGACTCTTGCTGCGGATCGCAAACGCCGGTGACCTTGCCGCCGCGCAGCACCGTGCAGGCGGTGCACAGGGCACGAATCTCATGCAGCTTGTGGCTGATGTACAGAATGCTGCAACCACGCTTAGTCAGCAGACGCAAAGTGACGAAGAGTTTTTCAACCGCTTGCGGTGTCAGCACCGAGGTCGGTTCGTCCAAGATCAACAGCTTGGGATGCGTCAGCAGCGC
>JBEDKR010000247.1:0-3943 GCA_041172005.1 Pseudomonadota bacterium | reverse complement strand
CCGCATGCAAGAAATCGCCGCCGCCATCCAGACGGGTGCGGCCGCTTACCTCGCACGCCAATACAAAACCATTGCCATCGTGGGGGCTGTGCTGGCGATTTTGATCGGCCTTTTTCTGGACATGCCCAGCGCCATCGGCTTTGTCGTTGGCGCGGTGCTGTCGGGTGCTTGCGGCTTCATCGGCATGAATGTGTCGGTGCGCGCCAATGTGCGCACCGCGCAAGCGGCCACGCGCGGCATTGGCCCCGCCCTAGACGTCGCCTTTCGCGGCGGAGCCATCACCGGCATGCTGGTGGTTGGACTCGGGCTGCTGGGTGTCACGGGTTTTTACTGGTTTTTGGTCGGCAACGGCAACTACACACCGATGTCGAATCTGGCCAACATGCTGAACCCGCTGATTGGTTTTGCCTTCGGCTCGTCGCTGATCTCGATCTTTGCGCGGCTCGGCGGGGGCATTTTCACCAAGGGCGCTGATGTCGGTGCAGACTTGGTCGGCAAAGTCGAAGCCGGTATTCCTGAAGACGACCCGCGCAACCCAGCGGTGATTGCAGACAACGTTGGCGACAACGTCGGCGACTGCGCTGGCATGGCGGCAGATCTGTTTGAAACCTACGCCGTGACGCTGATCGCCACCATGGTGCTGGGCGCCCTGATGGTCACAGGTGCTGGCACAGCAGCCGTGGTGTATCCGCTGGCGCTGGGTGCGGTCTCCATCATCGCGTCCATCATCGGCTGCTTCTTCGTCAAAGCAACACCCGGCATGACCAACGTCATGCCGGCGCTCTATAAAGGCTTGGCCGTCGCCGGCGGCCTGTCGCTGGTTGCCTTTTACTTCGTCACCACTTGGCTGATGCCTGACAACGCCATCAAGGCCGTTGGCAGCCAAATGGCCTTGTTTGGCGCCTGTACGGTTGGTTTGGTGTTGACCGGTGCGTTGGTCTGGATCACCGAGTACTACACCGGCACGCAGTACCCGCCGGTCAAACACATTGCCCAGTCGTCGACCACGGGGCACGGCACCAACATCATTGCCGGCCTCGGCGTGTCCATGCGTTCAACCGCTTGGCCGGTGATTTGTGTCTGCATCGCCATCTGGGTGTCCTATCAATTGGCCGGGCTGTACGGCATTGCGATTGCCGCAACCTCCATGCTCAGCATGGCTGGCATTGTGGTGGCGCTAGACGCTTACGGCCCGATCACCGACAACGCCGGTGGCATCGCCGAAATGGCCGACATGCCAGCCAGTGTGCGCGCCGTGACCGACCCGCTGGACGCTGTGGGCAACACCACCAAAGCCGTCACCAAAGGCTACGCCATCGGCTCAGCCGGCTTGGCCGCGCTGGTGCTGTTTGCCGACTACACGCACAAACTCGAAGCCTACGGTAAAGCCATCAGCTTTGATTTGAGCAACCCGATGGTCATCATCGGCCTCTTCATTGGCGGCCTGATTCCCTACCTGTTCGGAGCCATGGCGATGGAAGCCGTGGGCCGCGCCGCTGGTGCCGTGGTGGTTGAAGTGCGCCGCCAGTTCCGCGAGATTCCGGGCATCATGGAAGGCACGGCCAAGCCCGAATACGGTAAGGCCGTTGACATGCTGACCACGGCAGCGATCAAGGAAATGATGATCCCTTCGCTGCTGCCCGTCGTCGTGCCGATTCTGGTCGGCCTGCTGCTCGGCCCTGCTGCGCTGGGTGGCCTGCTGATGGGCACCATCGTCACCGGTCTGTTTTTGGCCATATCGATGTGCACCGGCGGCGGCGCTTGGGACAACGCCAAGAAATACATTGAAGACGGGCACCACGGCGGCAAAGGGTCTGAGACGCACAAGGCCGCCGTCACCGGCGACACCGTGGGCGATCCCTACAAAGACACCGCAGGCCCCGCTATCAATCCGCTGATCAAGATCATCAACATCGTGGCCCTGCTGATCGTGCCGCTGATGATGAAGTTCCACGGTGGTTAAAAAACGCATGCGAAGTTAGTTCAGCATGTAAAAAGCCCGCTTTCGAGCGGGCTTTTTTTGGGGAAGTGAAACGTCCTAAAAAAATTGACAGCTCAAGCGATCCAATCTGGAAAGCGCTTTTTCATGTCTTTAACAAATGACAGCGTGCCAGCGAGGTGCTGCCGCAAAGCGGCTTCAGCCGCCGGGGCATCTCGCGCTTTCAGCGCATCGAGAATGTCACGGTGGTCTTGCACGATAGCTTGTGCCTTGCCTTTGGCCGGCAGGTTCAGGTGGCGCAAGCGGTCAACGTGACCGCTTTGCTTGCGCAGCAAACCCCACAAGGATGCGACCTGTGCAGCGTCGTACATCTCTTTGTGAAAAGCCACATCGGCCACTGCCAGCCGATGCACATCGAGTGGCTTCAAGGCCGCTTCCTGCAGACCGATTTGGAACGTCAAGCGCTGCATCAAAGCGCTGTGCTCAGGGTCGGCTAACGCACACAGCGTTTTGAGAATTTCGACTTCAATGGCGCGGCGCAAAAAATGAGCCTCCAATGCGGCCGTCAAATCAATCCGGCTGACAACGGTCGCATGCTGCGGAAATATATCGACCAATTGCTCTTCGCCCAAACGAATCAGGGCATCGCGAATCGGTGTCTGGCTGATGCCAAAGTGCTCGGCCAGCTCTGCCCGCTGCAAGACCGTGCCGGGCTCCAGTTGAACCGAAACAATCGACTCACGTAGAGCTTCAAACACTTGCGGCGCAGACTGCCGGGTCCGGTCCAGTTTCAACAACGGTAATTTTTCCAAGCCATTCATAGATTCCTTGAGACACGCCCTGGAGGCGTTTGACAGAGCCTTTGAGTAGATGCAAAATTTTCAAAATCATAGCATTGACGCACTAATATATCAGTGCTTTAATCCCATGCGCGCAATTCAAAAAAACAACTCGAATCTAGGCAAAACCCGCCTAAGACTCAGCCCTTCAAAGCGTTCAACAGGAGACAAAAAATGTTTAAAACCAAACCGTTCAGCCCGCATAAGAGGCTGATCCTTCAAGCGCTCCCCTGGCTGTTCATGAGTGCAGTCGCGGTTACAGCGCAAGCCCAAACGGCTTGGCCGAGCAAGCCGGTAACCATCGTCGTTCCGTTTGCGGCTGGCGGCGGAACCGACATCGGCGCCCGCATTTTGGCGCAACGCCTGTCCATCCTCTGGGGTCAGCCGGTGCTGATTGACAACAAAGGCGGCGCAGGCGGTAACGTCGGCCTGGACGTTGTAGCTCGTGCCAAGCCTGACGGCTACACGCTGCTGACGGGCAACGTCGGCACGCAGTCAATCAACCCAACGCTTTACAAAAAACTCAGCTACAACCCGGACACCGCATTCGTGCCGCTGGGCCAGTTTGCAGAGCTGCCTTTCGTACTTGCCGTCACCGCCTCACTACCGGTTAAAAACGTCAAAGAATTGGTCGACCTCGCGAAGACCCAGCCCGACAAACTGACCTACGCCAGCTCGGGCAACGGCGGCTCGCCGCACCTTTCAGCTGAGACCTTCAAGATCGCCACCAACACCAAGATTCTGCACATTCCGTACAAAGGCGGCGGCGCAGCCATGACCGATCTGATGTCGGGCAACGTCGACATGATTTTTGCGTCGGTACTTGAAACCTCGGGCTTCATCAAGGCCGGCAAGCTCAAAGCGCTGGCTATCACCAGCAAAAACCGTGTGTCGGCCATGCCTGACGTCCCCACCCTGCAAGAAAGTGGCGTCACGGGGGCTGAGTCTGGTTCGTGGCTAGGCTTGCTGGCGCCGGCCGGCACACCCAAAGAGATCGTCGAGAAGATCTCAATGAGCCTGCAGCAAGCCGTTGCAGTGCCTGAAATACAGCAGCAAATGATCGCTCAAGGCGGCATTGCCAAAGGCGGCTCTCCGGCCGACTTTGCGCAGCTCATCGCCACCGACCGCAAGCGCTACGCCCGCATCATCATCGACAACAAATTGA
>JBEDKR010000246.1:0-3949 GCA_041172005.1 Pseudomonadota bacterium | reverse complement strand
CCACGAGTTTTTGGGCGAGATGGTGACTAACCAGATGCTGTACTACCCCACCGTGACGCGCGAGCCCTTTGTGAACCAAGGCCGCGTCACCACCCTGATAGAGACCGGCAAAATGCAAGCCGACCTGGGCCTGCCTCCGCTGGACCCCGCCAACGACCGCGTCATGCTCTGCGGCAGCCCCGGCATGTTGCGCGATTTGAAGCACATGCTTGAAAAACGCGGCTTCATGGAAGGCAACACCACCAAGCAAGGCGACTTCGTGATTGAACGGGCGTTTGCGGAGCAGTGAGGTCAGGGGGCTTAACGCTATGAATTAAATAGCTGCTTAAGCCTATCCAATGTGCTTTAGAGGCCAATTTATATCGGCATTTGGAAAAAGCTTAGCTCTATAACTGCACATCACTTTGCTCGGAGCATCAAGTAGTTGACTCTTAAGCAGAGTAACCCGACTTACAAAAGTTTAGATTGACTGCCAGATACCGGTCATTGCTGCCAGTAGCCCAAAGACAACAGTGTGGTCGCGAATTCAATAGCAGGGTCATCCGGATTCGACCAAAAGCGGGTGCCCACGGGTGGCAGCTTTAGGGCAACAGAAAGATTTGCAACGCCGAGGTTCCATAAAGCTGACTGTCAGTTGACCACGACAGATCCATATTGCCGACATTAGCGGCGGCAAAGTCTGAGACAGGACTACAGCGGGAGCGGGCATTGGGATTTTGGCCCCGAATGACTCCAAGGCTGATAGCGGTCGCTCGCACAGATCAGGGAGAAAACAACTGAGCAGCGTTATCGGATGGCCGCCAATGCCCGGTTTCGGGAAGTCCAGCGGCAGCACCATATTCAGCAAAACTCCGTCACACCGCATGAAGCAGTGCAACGGGTTTGAGACCCACAGCACCTATCTGCGTACTGTTTACTCTCAGAATAGAAGTAACTACTAGCTATTTCATAGAGCTGAAGCCAAACATGTTGCCCTCGGTGTCTTCACATAGGCTTACCCAGCCGAACTCTCCAATGGAAAACTTAGGCCGAACCACCTTTCCACTCGCAGTGACAACGCGCGACTCTTCTTTCGCGCAGTCTTCTACGCTGAAGTACACCATGGTTCCACCCACGCCAGGACGAGCATAGGGTGACTTAACCAATGCACCCCCAGCACCATAGACTCCCATATCTGTGGGGAAACTCATCATTTGGGTTTCGCCGGTGGGGTCGCCTATGGGCTCCAACTTTTGTTGCAACACAGCTTCATAAAAGCTGACCGCCCGATTCATGTCAGCGACGTAGATATCAAACCAACCTATTGCATTCGACTTTGCCATGTGGCACTCCTGTTTTGTTAAAGAAGCGCTCAGTCTAGGAAGCAATCAGGCTTTCGTATTGTGTAAATCAGACATCGAACTTATCGATGTATTTGGCTGGGGTGTAGCCGGTGATTTTTCGAAACGAATGGATGTAGTGCGACTGGTCGGCATAAAGATCCAGATAGTGCTGCTTGAAGGACTGCTGGATGCGCAAGACTTTGAGCAGATCATGCGGTGAAAATCCTGTGGTTTTCTTGAGGTTGCGCTGCAGTTGACGCGCAGAGATGCAGGCCACTGCGGCCATGTCCGCCACAGTGCGAATGTCATCAAGCTGTGCCAGTATTTTTTCTGTTGCAGGGTTACGAACAACCAGGTTGGCATCGATAAACCATTGCACTAACTCAGTCATGAGCTCCTGCTTACCGGAAAAGCCGCGCAGGACGAGTTGCCTGCTGGTCGCAACCAAAGGTAGCTCCCCTGTATACGGCGTGCCGACAAATTGATCGGCAATCTCTCTCGGATTGCCCTGCCACACGCCGGGCAGCAGCTGTATGCCGACATAGTGAAACGACTTCCCGAGATTGAGCACTTCATAGGTGGTGCGCAATGCGGTGACTCCAGCAATTTCTGTATCCGCTTGGTTGAACAAGATGTTGACACACGCGTCGGGAACAGCATGGAGGCAGAAATCTTCTGCGAGGGTAGCCTCAGTTCTGAGCTCCCAGTAGCAATGCACCACGCTGGAAAGGTGTGTTGGGGGCTTCTCTACCGCATACCGGACGGACAGCGCGGTTTTGTCTATGCCGTCTTGTATCGGATCGTACATACCTGGTCAAAATTTAGCATCAACGGGATCGCATGGCCGATGGCTAGGCCCGTGGAGACTTCTTTGCGCCCTTTACGGCGAGTTTCTTTGCCGCTGCACGTCTGACCGGCGCTTTGGGCACCTTTGCGCGCAGCGCGCATTCCAACGATAGACTCGCCCACGGGCGCATGGCATCTTGTGAGTCCATGGCATCTTCAGGTGCGGTGTAGTAGCCCATCGAAGCCGTTTTGGACTTTCCAACATACACAAACCGCTCACACCCAGCCGCCTCAAAGCGGCTGCGAACGGCGTCATCTGCCTTGAGCCAAAGTTTGTCTCCGCCGCCAAGATCAGCAATGATGGCGAAAGTCAGCCCGTCAACGGATATGCTCCAGCCGCCAAACATCCGCTTAGCTAAGCATGGCCCTTGCGTGGAGAGCAGGTCGCAGCAATAGTCAGCAAACTGACGATTTTTTCCGGGGTTAGTGGTGGCGGGCATTCGAAGATCTTAACGCGGCAGTCGGCAATTGCAAAACGAACTCGATTACCTCCTTGCCCACCATCCTGCTCTCGTGCTTTTCACTGGCGGACAGCGGAGTTGTGAATCATTTCTGTCGCAAGTTTCAATGACCGGTTTGAAGTCGGTTATCTTGACACTGGTATTACCGGTATTTGAGCTCCGGCATTCTTCCCCGGCCAAAACTAGAACGACACCAATCGCGGCGTACTTGACTTACAAAAATGCCGTGTGACCGGCGGCAATGGGTCTTTAAGAGCCAGATTCGAGGTTGGCGTGGGCGGCAGCATTCCATTTTTGATGATGATTTGAAATTTCAAACTGCCCACTCCAAAGCTGACGATCAGCATGTCCAACCCAGCCAACAAGGGGGAGAGTTGAATTCCTTTCAACTGCAAGGAGTTCATCATGGACGAATCTCGCAACAAGTCCTGCCACGAACCGTGGAACAAGGACAAGCTGGTGGGTCAAAAGGCACCATTCAAGCTCAAGGAAATCTGGGCCATCCGCGTGCGATTGCAAGTCGAACATCGGGTCAGGGAGTTGGCCCTGTTTGATTTGGGGCTCGACAGCAAGCTACGGGCTTGCGATCTGGTCAAACTCAAGGTTCGCGACATCTGTCATGGTGATCGCGTAGCTGCGCGCGCCATCATCATGCAGCAGAAGACCGCCAGACCAGTCCAATTCGAAATAACTGAGTCGACACGGGAAGCAGTGAGCGCCTGGATCAAAGACGCCAAACTGAAGTCTGAAGACTTCCTCTTTCCAAGTCGAATCCATGCCTCTCCGCATCTGGGAACCCGTCAGTACGCGCGCATTGTGGACAGCTGGGTCCAACAAATTGGCCTCGACCCAGCCTCCTACGGCACGCATTCCATGCGACGGACTAAGGCATCGCTCATCTACCGGCGAACCAAAAATCTCCGGGCTGTGCAACTTTTACTTGGTCACGCCAAAATTGAAAGCACAGTGCGTTACCTGGGCATTGACGTTGATGACGCGCTGGAGATGGCAGAGGACACTGAGGCTTGACGCAACCGGGGACCGCGCAACTGGCGTGAAACTTGGCCATTCCGCTCAGCAAGCCTTGGAGCGTCGGGCAAGTGCCTGATTTGATAGTCTTGATGCTGTTCACCCGCAACCGCTGATCGTCAGCTTTGGGGCCGCCAGTTCGAGGTGTGGAATCGCCGTGTATGAGGGTGAGCTGCCACTCAAGATTTCACACCGTCGGACCTTTTAAGACCCATTGCCGCCGGTCACACGGCATTTTTGTAAGTCGGGTATGCCGCGTTAGCTGTCATAAAGCAGTTCAGCCTGCTTGCC
>JBEDKR010000245.1:0-3958 GCA_041172005.1 Pseudomonadota bacterium | reverse complement strand
ACGTTGACGAGCTGGCCACAGCGGCGGGCGTCGACCCGGTTGAATTTCGGCTGCGCTATTTGAGCGAACCACGCGCCGCCGAACTGGTGCGCAGCACTGCTGAACGCGCCGGCTGGATAGCGCACACGCAACCTGGCCAGCAAGACGGTACTCACAACGTCGCAAACCCCGATGTGTTGCACGGCCAAGGCGTCGCTTACGCCCGCTATGTGCACAGCAAGTGGCCGGGCTTTGGTGCGGCTTGGGCGGCGTGGGTGGCGGATGTCGAAGTCAATCGCAAGACCGGCGAAGTGCATGTCCGGCGCGTGGTCGTCGGTCACGACGCCGGCACGCTCATCAACCCGGCGGGCGTGCAGCACCAAATACACGGCAACGTGGTGCAAGCCACCAGCCGCGCACTGCACGAGCAAGTCCAGCTGACGCCGCAGACCAACACGGTGGCGAGCTTGGAGTGGGGCAGTTACCCGATTTTGAATTTCAGGGACGTGCCGGTGATCGAAGTGGTCACCATGGCGCGGCCGGGTGAAGCGCCTCTGGGGGCCGGCGAGTCGGCTTCCGTGCCTGGCACTGCGGCCATCGCCAATGCGATTTTTGATGCCACCGGCGTGCGTTTTCGGCAGCCACCTTTCACACCCGAGGTGGTGCGCGCGGCGCTGAATCCATCGCCAAGCACCGCCGACGTGGTGCAGCCACCCTTGCGTGCGTTGGCCCAGCCACCCGCCAAGGCGCTGTGGCCGCGCCAGTTGGGCTGGAAGTCGCGCAGCGCTGCGGTGTTGGCCGGTGCGCTCGGTTTGGCCAGTGCCTTGCTGGGTTGGCGTGCGGCGCTGCCGCCAGCCGTCTCAGGCGGCAGCACGGTCTATTCGGCCGCCACGATTGAGCGCGGCCGCGAACTTGCCGCCGTGGGCAATTGCATCGGCTGCCACACCGCCGCAGGTGGCGCGCCCAACACGGGCGGTCGGGCCATGGACACGCCGTTTGGCCAGATCTTCACCACCAACCTCACACCCGACCCTGAAACCGGTCTGGGCTTGTGGTCTTACGCCGCTTTTGAGCGCGCCATGCGGGAAGGCATTTCACGCGACGGCCACCACCTTTACCCGGCCTTTCCGTTCACCTCCTTCGCCAAAACAAGCGACCAGGACCTGACCGCGCTCTACGCCTACCTGATGGCGCAACCGGCCGTGCATGCGCCCACACCGCCGGCTCAACTGGCCTTCCCGTACAGCGTGCGCCCCTTGATGGCCGCGTGGAATGCGTTGTTCCATGACGCCCAACCGTTCCAGCCCGAAGCCACCCAAAGCGCCGAATGGAACCGAGGCTCTTATTTGGTCAACGGCCTTGGCCATTGCAGCGCCTGCCACACGCCGCGCAACGCCTTGGGCGCTGAACGCGGTGGCCCGGCTTTTCTGGCGGGTGCGGTGATTGGCGGCTGGGAAGCGCCGGCGCTGACCGCTCTGTCGCGTGCGCCCGTGCCGTGGACACAAGCCGAGTTTTACCGCTACCTGCGCAATGGGCACACGGAGCAACACGGCATCGCCGGCGGGCCGATGGGCGATATTGTCAAAGAACTGCGCCACCTGCCAGACGCCGACGTGCAAGCCATGGCGCGTTACTTGGCGTCCTTCACAGAACCCTTGAGCGAGGCTCAAAGCGTCGCCCAAGCTCGCCAAGTGGTGCTGGCCGCACAACAAAACGCACCCGCCTTGCTGAGCCAAGGCCAGCGGCTTTTCAACGGTGCGTGTGCCTCGTGCCACCACGACGGCGACGGGCCGCAGTTGCTGGGCATCAACGGCCCACTGGCCTTGAACAGCAACCTGCACAGCACACGGCCCGACAACTTGATTCGCGTCATCCTAGACGGCATTCGCCAGCCGGCCTCGGCCGACATCGGCTTCATGCCGGCGTTCAGAAACAGCCTGAACGACGATCAAATCGCCGCGCTGGCCAGCTACATGCGCAGCCGTTACGCGCCCGCCGAGCCCGCTTGGCCGGATCTGCGCCAAGCCGTGACGCGTTCACGGGCTTTGCCAGAGCCGCACTGAACCTGCGGCCCGCAAAAGGGCAAAATCACTTCATGGTTCAAAAAATACTCATCCTTGGCGGCACGGGTTTTGTCGGGCGGCATGTCTGCGAAAAGCTGGTCCATGCGCAAGCACATGTCACCGTGCCAACGCGCCGGCGTCGTAACGCTAACCACATCCTCATGCTGCCCACGCTGAATGTTGTCGAGGCCAACATCCATGACGAAGCCACGCTGCAGCGGCTCATCGGTGAGCACGACGCGGTGGTCAATCTGGTGGCTATCTTGCAGGGCAATGAAGCCTCCTTTGACAAAGCGCACGTGCAACTGGCCGCCAAAATCGCCGGCGCTTGCGAAGCCACTGGCGTGCGGCGCGTGGTGCATGTCAGCGCCTTGGGTGCCGATGCGCGCAACCCCGACGGCTTGCCGTCGATGTACCTGCGCAGCAAAAGCCGCGGTGAGCAAGTGCTGCGTCAAGCGGCGCTAGACCTGACGGTGCTGCGCCCCAGCGTCATCTTTGGTGCGGGAGACAAATTTTTGAATGTTTTCGCCCAGCTGCAGCAGTTTTTGCCGGTGATGCCGCTGGCCGGCGCTCACGCGATGTTCCAGCCGGTCTGGGTACAAGACGTCGCCAGCGCTATCGTTCACTGCTTGGAAGAAAAGAATTTCCACAGCACCACGGGCCAAACCTACGAGGCCTGTGGCCCCGAGATTTTCTCGCTGCGCCAACTGGTGCAGCTGGCCGGCCAATACGCTGGCGTGAATCGCGGCAGGGGTCGGCCAGTGATCGGCTTGCCAGACGCTCTGGCCCGGCTGCAAGCCCGGTTGATGGAGCTGATGCCGGGCGAGCCAGTGCTGAGCCGTGACAACCTGGATTCGATGAAGGTGCCCAACATCGCCACCGGCAATGTGCCCGGTTTGAGTGACCTTGGCATTCAAGCCTCGGCACTCAGCGCCGTTGCCCCGACTTACTTGGGCGCGCGCGGTTTGCGCAGCGGCTTGATGGCCAAGCGCAAAACGGCTGGGCGGATGTTCGACGAATGAAGATTTATAGTGTCGGCGGTGCGGTGCGCGACGCCTTGCTGGGCTTAGCTGTACGCGACCGCGATTGGGTCGTGGTCGGTGCCACGCCTGAGGCTTTGGCGGCAGAGGGCTACCTGCCGGTGGGCAAGGATTTCCCGGTTTTTTTGCACCCGAAAACGCGCGAAGAATACGCCTTGGCCCGCACCGAACGCAAGACCGCGCAGGGCTACCACGGCTTTGCCGTGCATGCCGCGCCAGACGTCACGTTGGAAGAGGACTTGGCCCGGCGCGACCTGACCATCAACGCCATCGCCCAAGACGCCGACGGCGTGCTGACCGACCCCTATGGCGGTCAGCGCGACATCGCCGCTCGCTTGCTGCGCCATGTGACCAACGCTTTTGCCGAAGACCCCGTGCGCATCTTGCGCGTGGCGCGCTTTGCGGCCCGCTTCACCGACTTCAGCGTCGCGCCCGAAACGATGCAACTCATGCGAGACATGGTGGCTGATGGTGAAGTCGATGCACTGGTACCCGAACGCGTCTGGCAAGAGCTTGCGCGTGGACTGATGGAGCGTCAACCGTCCCGCATGTTTGAGGTGCTGCGGGACTGCGGTGCACTGCGAAAATTACTGCCGGAAGTTGACCGCCTGTGGGGCGTGCCGCAACGCGCCGAATACCACCCAGAAGTCGACACCGGTATTCACCTGATGATGGTGCTCGACATGGCCGCGCAGCTGGACGCGCCGTTGCCGGTGCGCTTCGCCTGCCTCGGCCACGACCTTGGCAAAGGCACGACGCCGGTGGCCGAATTACCGCGTCACATCGGCCATGAAGAGCGCAGCGCACGCCTGCTCAAAGGCCTGTGCCAGCGGCTGCGCGTGCCGACCGATTGCCGCGAGATCGCCGATGTGGTGG
>JBEDKR010000244.1:0-3960 GCA_041172005.1 Pseudomonadota bacterium | reverse complement strand
CCTGCCGCGACACCCAAGGCGGTGGTCCAGCGGCTGCACGCTGAAGTTCAGAAGGCTTTGCAAACCCCAGAGGTGCGCGAGCGTATGGCTGCGGTGGGCGGCGTCGTGTTGCCCGGGAGCATGGAGCAGTTCGCTGCGCTGATCCGTTCTGATCGTTTGCGTTATGCCAAAGTCGTTCGCGACGCCAACATCAAACCCGACTGACCGACGTCAAGCGCAATTCAGATCAAAGACCCCCAATGGAATTCACCAAAACACCCGGCTGGCTGGACTGGTACGCCGGCCCGAGCCAACCTCGTTTCAAGTTACCGGTAGGCGCGGTTGACGCGCACTGCCATGTCTTCGGGCCCGGCGCGCAGTACCCGTTTGCGGCTGAGCGCAAGTACACGCCGTGTGATGCCTCAGCTGCGCAGTTGTTTGCCCTGCGCGACCACCTCGGTTTTACCCGCAACGTGATCGTGCAGGCGACTTGCCACGGTGCGGACAACAGCGCCATGGTTGCGGCACTCTTAGCCTCTGAAGGCCGTGCGCGTGGCGTGGCAACCGTGCGCCGCGACGTCACCGACGCTGCCTTGCAGGAGATGCATGCAGCGGGCGTGCGCGCTGTGCGTTTTAACTTCGTCAAGCGCTTGGTCGACTTCACGCCCAAAGACGAACTGCTTGAAATTGCCGCACGCATTGCCCCCCTGGGTTGGCATGTGGTGATTTACTTTGAAGCGGTTGACCTGCCCGAGTTGTGGGACTTTTTCACCGCTTTGCCGACCACCGTGGTGGTTGACCACATGGGCCGACCCGACGTCAGCCAGCCGGTGGACGGACCGGAGTTTGAGTTGTTTGTGAAGTTCATGCGCCAGCACCCGAACGTCTGGAGCAAAGTCAGCTGCCCTGAGCGTTTGAGTGTGACCGGGCCGAAGGCATTGAACGGCGAGGCGCATGCGTACCGCGACGTTGTGCCGTTTGCGCGGCGTTTGGTCGAGAGCTTTCCAGACCGTGTGCTGTGGGGCACCGATTGGCCACACCCGAACCTGAAAGACCACATGCCCGACGACGGTCTGCTGGTTGACTTTATTCCCGCCATTGCCAGCACGCCAGCGTTGCAACAGCAGTTGCTGGTCGACAACCCGATGCGCTTGTATTGGCCGGAACTGGTCGGCGGCTGAACCGAAACAGACAGACAAAGAAAAACCCCAGCGCTTCATCAGCGCTGGGGTTTTTTTGATTTCGGTCTTGCTTAGGTTGAATCTTTGAGCAAGAGTTTATTTCGGGCCCGGACTTTAGATTCTGTTCTGATGGAGCTCCAAACAGTCCAGAGCAGCAGCAGCGCCGTCACGCCGATCACCGATGCACTGATCGGGCGTTCGATGAACGTCATCATGTCACCGCGTGACAGCAGCAAGGCGCGGCGCAGGTTTTCTTCCAGCATCGGGCCGAGCACAAAGCCCAGCAACATGGGCGCCGCAGGGAACTTGAAGATATTCATGAAGTAGCCCAGAACGCCGAGCCCAGCCACCATGTACACATCAAACACGTTGTTGTTGACGCTGTAGACGCCAAGGCTCATCAGCACCAAAATGGTCGGGAACAGCGCGCGGTAAGGTATGCGCAGAATCGAGACCCAAATACCGACCAGTGGGATATTCAGAATCAGCAGCAAGATGTTGCCAGTGAAGAAGCTGGCGATCAAACCCCAGAACACTTCGGGCTGCTCGCTCATCATCATTGGCCCCGGCTGAATGCCGTGGATCATCAGCGCACCCAGCATCAGGGCCATCGTGGCATCGCCCGGAATGCCCAGCGTCAAGGTGGGTACAAAAGCGGTCTGTGCCGTTGCGTTGTTTGCCGCCTCGGGTGATGTCACGCCCTCAATGGCACCATGGCCAAAGCGGCTTGGGTCTTTGGCGACTTTCTTCTCGACGGCGTAAGCCATGAAGGATGCGATGGATCCGCCAGTGCCCGGCAGGGCGCCAAAAAAGCTACCCACAGCACTGCCGCGCAGCATCGGCATGATGGTCGATTTGAACTCTTCACGGGAAGGCAACATGCTGCGCATCGTGATTTTTTCTTTCACGGTGGTCTTGCTGACTTTGTTGACCTTAGAAACCACTTCGGACACGCCAAAGATGGCCATGGCCAGCGCAACCAAGCTGATGGCGTCCGTCAACTCTGGGATGTCGAAACTAAAGCGCGCAACACCAGAGTTCACATCGGTTCCAACGGAGCCAATGAGCAGACCCATCACCACCATCGCCAAGCTTTTAGCCGGCGCGCCCATGCTCAGGGTTGAGGCCGCGATCAAACCCATCAACATGATGGAAAAATACTCCGCTGGGCCAAACTTGAAGCCGATTTCGGTGATGCTGGGCGCGAAGGCGATCAGCAGGGCGAGACCGATCATCGAGCCGATGAAGGAGGCGATCGTTGTCATGAACAAGGCGATGCCTGCTTTGCCCTTTTGGGCCATCGGGTAGCCATCTAAGCAGGCCACTGCCGAAGATGCTGAGCCTGGCAGATTCAGCAAAATCGAGGCGGTCGAGCCGCCGTAATTGGAGCCGTAGTAAACGCCGGCCAACATCACAATCGCCTCGGTGGGCGGGATGTGGTACGTGACAGGCAGCAGCAACGAGATCGTCGCGAGGCCGCCGATGCCTGGCAGCACGCCTACCAAGGTGCCTAGAAATACACCAGCGAAGCAATAAATCAGTACTGATGGCTCAAGGGCCGTTTGCATGCCAAATAACAGGCCGTCCATGGTGTCCATGTGCTTATCTCCTAAGTCCTAAGGGGGATTCAAAAAAGCATCCCGCCGCTGGCGGGATGTGTGGCGCCAAGGCGCGCGAGTTGGTAGCGGAGCAATGCGCCGCCGTAGGCGCCGGGTTCAGTAGCTCCAGGGCCAGACCGGAACGGTCATGCCGAGTCCAAAGATAAAGATGAGGTAGATGATTGGCGGGACGGTGACGATCAGAATGGCGCGTTCACGCCAAGTGATGTCGTTGTCCGCCAAGGAGGCGACGACGAGGGTGGTCATGGTGGCGAAAATCACGCCGAACGTTTGAAGTGTGACGCCAAAAAGCACGACACTGGTGATGACGATGAACAGGGTTTTCCAGTCCACGTCGGGGCCGACGCCGCCTCTGGACCAAGCCGGTATGGCAATCAGCAAGCCCAGCACAGCCATCACAGCGCCCAAGGCCACAGGAAAGTAGCCGGGCCCCATGCGGTTCAGCGTGCCCATGTTGTAGCGCTGAGCATAGATAACGAAGAAAAGGCCTAAAACTGTCAGGAATAGGCCGCCAATAAGGTCAGTGGAATCTCTTTTGTTCATTGGCCATGATAGGGGTGCCTTTACAGCCGATTTTTAGTAATTACATCTGTTACGGCTTGTCGTTGAATTAATGCTATTTATTTGAGGGTAAACCCGTAAATTTAGTCATTAAGGCGACATATATAGGCAATAGCCTTTGCGGATTGACGGGTTTGCGATCAAGCTGTTGGGCCTCAAAAAAACAATGAAACAGAGATAAATTGAGCTCATTGGTTCTCTTTAATCGGCAAATCTGACTCGTCTTGGCAGCCGTGCAGAAGGTCGTTGCTTGTGTGGAAGTCGTGTCTGAGCAAGTGAATGGGCGGGTTACTACTATGCACAAAATTAAATTTTATGCATAAAGTTGGCCAAACTCAAAAGCCTTCACATGCCTGTAGCCTCTTTCCCGATGGACGCGCCGCTGTCCGAACAAGCCTTTGCGCAGCTGCGCCATGCGGTTCTCGCGGGAGCTTTCGAGCCGGGCGCCAAACTCAAGATTGATGAGTTGCAGGGCAGCTTTGGCTTTTCCAGCAGCCCTTTGCGAGAAGCGCTGAACCGACTGAGCCAAGAGGGTCTGGTCAAAGCCGATGACCGCAAGGGATTCAGAGTCGCACCGATTTCACGCGAAGACTTGGCCGACATCACGCACATGCGTTTGC
>JBEDKR010000243.1:0-3971 GCA_041172005.1 Pseudomonadota bacterium | reverse complement strand
GACCTTGGGTGATCGTTACTCACGCATGGCCGATGCGCAAAAGCTGGACAACCACATTGGCAAGATCGTTCGCATCAACAAAGACGGTTCGGTGCCTGCCGACAATCCGCTGCTGAAGCGCGCAGGCGCTTTGCCCGAGATTTGGAGCTGGGGTCACCGCAATGTGCAGGGCGCGACGCTCGCACCCGATGGCACTTTGTGGACGCAAGAGCATGGGCCACAAGGTGGTGACGAGATCAACCTGCCGCTGCCGGGACGCAACTACGGCTGGCCCATCATCACGCATGGTGTCAACTACGGTGGTGGAAAAATCGGAGCCGGCATCAGCGAACGTGCTGGCTTGGAGCAGCCCTTGCACCACTGGACACCGTCCATCGCACCGGCAGGCTTGGCGTTCTTAACCAGCGATCGTTATGGCGCGGCTTGGCGCGGCAATCTGTTTGTCGGTTCGCTGAAGTTTGGCTACCTGAACCGGATTGAGTTGGATGCGCCTTTCAAGGGCCGCGTGCAGCGCGAGCACAAGTTGCTCGAAGGCGTGGGCCGCGTCCGTGATGTGCGGCAAGGGCCGGACGGCTGGCTTTACGTGCTGACCGACAGCCCTCAGGGACGCCTGCTGCGCGTGCTGCCAAACTGAGCAGGGCTGCGGCTCTATAAAATGGCCGTCGTCCATCCACTTCCGTGAGTCCGTGTGCCTGATCGTTTCAAAGTTCTTCTTCAATACATCCTGCCCAAGCAGGCCATCACGACTTTCGCCGGCTTTGTGGCATCGCGCCAGCGTGGCTGGGTTACCACCGCGCTGATTCGCTGGTTCGTTGGCAAGTACGCCGTCAACATGAATGAAGCGGCGAATTCCGACATCACCAGCTACCTGTCGTTCAACGACTTTTTCACCCGCGCTTTGAAACCAGACGCCAGGCCGTTGGCCAGTGCCGCCTGGATTTGTCCGGTCGATGGTGCCATCAGCCAGTTTGGCCGGATTGAGAATGATCAGATTTTCCAGGCCAAAGGGCATCACTATTCGACGACCGCGCTGGTTGGTGGTGACGCGCGACTGGCCGAGCAATTTCGGGATGGCAACTTTGCCACGATCTATCTGAGCCCGCGTGATTACCACCGCATTCACATGCCGTGTGATGGCCGTTTGCTGCGCATGATCTATGTGCCGGGCGATCTGTTTTCTGTCAACCCGGTCACTGCGCGCGGTGTGCCGGGTTTGTTTGCCCGCAACGAACGTTTGGTCTGTGTTTTTGAGACGCCGCACGGGCTGATGGTGTTGACGCTTGTCGGTGCCACGATTGTCGGCAGCATGGCGACGGTCTGGCATGGCGTGGTGAATCGCTCGCGTCAAAGCACGGTGCGCGAATGGCATTACGCGGACACCTCGCCGCCGGTGACGCTGAAAAAAGGCGACGAGATGGGCCGGTTTTTACTCGGCTCTACCGTGGTGTTGCTGTTCCCGGCCGGCCCGTTGCATTTCAATCCTGACTGGCAAGCGGGCGGGCCGGTGCAGCTTGGGCAGTCGATGGCCACGACCAACGAGCAGGTCAGCGCATGACGGCAACAGCACTCATCATCAACTGGTTCGTCGGTTGGTGGCGCGTGCTGTATTTCGGTGCTCAAATCTTGGTGCTGGCTTTTTCGCCGGCCAGTTATACGCCCAGCAATCGCGTGCTGCTGGCCCGTCACATGGTGCAGGGCACCGCGCCGATTTTGGTCTGGTTCACGCTGCTGAGTGCGCTGATCACGCTGGTGATCACGCGCATTGTGGTGGTCACGGCGCAGAGTTATGGCCTTTCGCAGTACGCGCTGCAGGTGATCATTCGGGTGCTGGTGCTGGAGCTGATTCCCTTGAGCGCGGCGCTCTTCGTCGCCTTGCGTACCACCATGGCCAGCAGTGCCGAGCTGTCCGACATGCGTCGGCACGGCAAGTTAGCGGCCATCACCGCGCAAGGCCGTGACCCGTTGCGACAAGAAGTCATGCCCCGCGTGGTGGCGGGTGTCTTTGCCAGCGTGACCTTGGCGGCGCTGAGCTGCGTGGTCGCGCTGGTGTTGGCATATGTGGCCGTGTATGGTTTCAACGCTTCGGCCTTGCCGGCTTACACGCGACTTTTTGGCCAGGTGTTCACCCCTGCGGTGACCTTGATTTTTGTCTTGAAGACGCTCTTCTTCAGCTTAGCCGTGGCGCTCATGCCCATGGCGTCTGCCATCTTGGATGAAGCCCCGGGCGGCATCCGGCACGGTGCGGAATTGCGCGCGCTGGCGCGTATGTTTGTGGTCATCTTGCTGATTGAAGTGGTCTCACTCGTCGGCAATTACTATTGAATTTTTTGTGTTGATTTCCAGAGGATCTGAATGTCATCTTTGAGCGATCCTGAACCCGTGCCGCCTGCACGCCGCCTTGAGCTCAAGGCCTTGCTGCTGCTGGCTTTCATGCTGGTGCTGGTGCTGGGCTCTGCCGTTTACGTTTTGTATGCGCGGGGTGCTTTTGAAGCCACGCAAAAACTCGTGCTCGTCAGCGATGACTCTGAAGGCGTGGTGGTCGGCATGGACATGACCTTTTCAGGTTTTCCGATTGGCCGTGTCGGCAGCATTGAGTTGGCGCCTGATGGCAAGGCGCGCATCTTGGTCGATGTGCCGCTCAAACAAGCCTACTGGTTGCGTCAGTCAAGTGTATTCACGCTGGTGCGCGGCTTGGTGGGCAACACCAATATCCGCGCCTACAGCGGCATTTTGACCGATCCGCCGCTGCCGGATGGTGCTGTGCGTGAGGTCTTGCGCGGCGACGCGTCTGCCGATATTCCACGCCTGATGTCGGCCGCCCGCGAACTGGTGGAGAGCGTGCAAACACTGGTCAGCAACGAAGGTGCTTTGGGCGGCAGTTTGGTCAATGTGCAGCAGCTGACTGAGAAACTCAAAGGCCCAACCGGCGCGCTCGGCGTGTTGCTCGGCAATGACGCTGAAGCTAAAAAACTGTTGCTCACACTCGAGCGCACCAACACCTTGCTGGCGCGGCTGGACGGGCTGACTTTGCGCGCCGACACACAGGTGTTTGGTCCCGGCGGCGTGATGCCCGAAACCCGCGCCACCATCGTCCAACTCAACGGCCTGCTGGGCGAAGCTCGCGGCAGCCTGAAACGGGCCGATGCAGTGCTGGTCGAAGCGCAGGCGGTGGGTGCCAATGCCCGCGTCGCCACAGCTGACCTTGGTACATTGCGCGCTGAGGTGGAGAGCAGCCTGATCAAGGTTGAAAGCCTGGTCAATGAGATCAATCGCAAATGGCCGTTTGCCCGTGAGACTGAGGTGAAATTGCCATGACTTTTTTTCGTTCTCGACTTTTTACACTTGCGTCCACTGTTGGTTTGTTACTGTCGTCGTCGTTGTTATTGCAAGGCTGCGCCAGTCAGCCAGCGGTGCCGGATTGGCAACTCAGTGCCAAGAGCGCCAGCGACCGTTTTGTTAACGCCTATCTGACGGGCAACACGCGCGTTGAGGCGCTGGAGTTTGACAAGGCGCGGCAGGCGCTGTCCAGCACCGGCAGGCCAGACGCACTGGCCCGGCTTGAACTACTGCGCTGCGCCACCCGCGTCGCCAGTTTGGTGTTGGAGCCGTGTGCCGGTTTTGAGTTGCTGCGCGCAGATGCGACGGCAGCTGACCAAGCGTATGCCGACTACTTGGCCGGACGCGCCACGTCTCAGAACGCTGCTCTGCTGCCGGCTGCGCAGCAACGCTTGGCCTCGGCTTCACCAACGACACAAGCCAGCGTGATGCAGTCCATGGGCGAGCCTCTGTCACGGCTGGTCGGTGCGGGTGTGCTGCTGCGCACGGGGCAAGCCAGTCCCGCCGCCTTGACGCAAGCGGTTGAGACCGCGTCGTCCCAAGGCTGGCGTCGCCCCTTGCTGGCTTGGCTGGGCGTGCAGGCTTTGCGTGCTGAGCAAGCTGGTGACACGGACGAAGCCAAGCGCCTGCGCCGT
>JBEDKR010000242.1:0-3982 GCA_041172005.1 Pseudomonadota bacterium | reverse complement strand
GGGAATCGACTGGTCGCGACCCCCACCAATACCAACGAATCAATCTCGCGCCCGGCATGGAGCTGGGCAAAGGCGTTCGACGTGACAAATGCGCCGAAAGAAAATCCAGCCAAGGCAAGGCGACCGCTGGGCGCTGCGTGGCGAACCACAGCGAGCAAGTCCTCCAGCTCGCCTAGCCCATTGTCATGCGTGCCAGCGCTAGCGCCAACGCCACGAAAATTAAAACGCACCGCCGTCCAGCCGCATTGCGTGAAAGCGCGCGCCAAAGTTTGCACTACTTTATTGTCCATAGTGCCACCAAAAAGCGGATGCGGGTGAGCGATGACCACCACGCCTTTGGACGGCTCTGCAGGCGCGTCCTGCGCCATCTCTATCAGGCCGACAGGGCCCTGAATGCTCAATTTTTGGGTGTGGACGTTCACAGCGATCTCTCGTTCAGACAGTTAAAAAGGCAAGCGCAAATACCTCAGCGGCCGAGGTGTGGCGGCGTCAGCAGGCGCTCCACCACTTGGCCGTTTTTAAGATGTGACTCGACGATTTCATCGATGTCTTGCGCATCAACATAGCTGTACCAAACCGCCTCGGGGTACACCACCGCAACCGGCCCAGCGGCGCAGCGGTCTAGGCAGCCCGCTTTGTTGACGCGCACCTGTCCGGGGCCGGATAAGCCGGCAGCCTTGACCTGCGATTTGCAACGGTCAAAAGCTTCTTGGGCGCGGTGGTTGGCGCAAGCTTCTGCGCCATTGGGGCGCTCGTTCAGGCAAAAGAAAATATGGCGCTGGTAATACGACGCTGGTGGGCTGTCAACGTCGGGCGGGAGGCGGTCTTGGGTCATGCACTGATTTTACGGTTTCATTGTCAGCGCGTGAAAGCCGCAGCAAGACGTAGACCAACGCGGCATATGGCCACGACCACCCGAGCCACTGCCCCAGCCCGTTGAAGTGGATGAACCGGCCCTGCTCCCAAATTTGTAGCGTCTGCGCCAAATAAGGACCATCGGGCGCTTGGTTCAACAAGGTCAGCTGCACCGCCAGCGCTAACAGCGCCAGCGCAGCGGCCGCTCGGGAAGTCGCACACAGCGTCAGCAACATGAGCACCGCTGTACCGATGAAGCCGGCGCGGGCCGGCATGTCCAACCAAGACCAGACATGCTCTGGGCCATAGCTCAGGGCCGCCGACAGCGCGGTGAAAAAGACACCTGTCAGCAGCAATAGCAACATGAAAATGACGCGGTGCACGAGACCCCGTATCACGCAGTAACCAATCAGACACGGGATCAAGCCACCGAGCGCCACTGAAATAATCTCGGCGCTGGGCATCATGGGCTGCAGCTCAATATCGCGCAGCGGCAACCAATCCAAAAAAGGCGTGTCGTGCAATGCGTCGGCCAGTGCCAATTCCAGCCGCTCAAGCACTTGACCCAGACCCAAGGGCACTGAGATCGGGTACAACAACGCGGGTGGCCACAAGGCCAACAAGACCAGCGCGCCCCGCGCATTGTCTGCAAACCAGCGCGCCCGAAAATCATTCCAGCGATGCAGTACCCCTACTTTTTCGAGCAAGCCGGCAGTGCACGCTCCTAGCCAAGCGCCAAGGGCGTTCAACGCGAGATCAACGTTCGATGGCACACGTGACGGCAAATAGCTTTGCAAGGTCTCCATGGACAGCGACAAAAAAGCAGCCGCCAAGGCCGCCACGCTGACGGCATGCTTGGCATGCCCGCTTCTGAGGGCCGACAACGCCAGCAAAAACCCCAGCGGTGCGTAGCCCAGTAAATTGACGCCAACATCAAAACCCGTCCAGTAACGTGGCAGCGGCGCATTGATGAAAGTGAAAGGCGATAGACCTTGGTCGCGCCAGTCTGTGAACGGATACAAACTGGCATAAATGACCATGCAGATGGTCGCTAGCGCCAACGGCCAAGCCGAGGTTTTGTGCTTCTCAGGACTCACGCAGTCAACCCGGACGCAGCGTTAACCTTGCCAAGGCTTGACCACCACCAGCACCACAGCGGCGACCAGCATCAGCACGGGCAGTTCGTTGAACCAACGCCACCAGATGTGGCTGTGCGTGTTGCGATGATTTTCGAAGCGGCCCAATATTCGCGCGCAACTGTGGTGATAGCCGATGGCCAGCACCACCACCACCAGCTTGGCATGCATCCAGCCATTCCCGGGGCCACGCCCAATGCCGTAACCAAGCCATAACCAGAGGCCAAGAACCAGCGCAGGAACAGCCAACAAGGTGGTGAAACGCAGCAGCTTTTTGGCCATCAGCAGCAAGCGCTCGCGCTCGGCGACGCTGCCGGCAGGCACCATGGCCAAATTAACAAAAATCCGCGGCAGGTAAAAAAGACCCGCGAACCAACTGGCAACGAAGACGATGTGGAAAGATTTGACCCAAAGCATAGAGTGGAGTGTAGCGCCGGCTCTGCGCCAAAAACGGGCAAAAAAATGCCCGGCGTGACACAGGGTCAACCGGGCGCTGAAAGCCTTTGCATGTTGCCATGCAAGGCTCCCGCTAAGGGAGGAAAGCGGGGCACAGCACCTTTCAGCCACTGCACAAAATAATTCTACGGTCGCGCCTCAGCCGCCCGCCCGAGGAATACTACGTACGGCACATTGAAACCTTTGGCACAATTTGCCTATGACTCTATTCGCCCCCTTCCCCCTTGGCCGGCCCCGCCGCCTGCGTCGCGACAGCTTCACCCGAAACTTGGTGCGTGAAAACGCCTTGAGTGCGCATGACCTGATTTACCCGGTCTTCGTCACCGACGGCCAGCAGCGCCGCGAGTCGATTGGGTCCATGCCTGGCGTTGAGCGACTGAGCTTGGACTTGCTGCTGCCGGTGGCCGAAGAATGCGTCAAGCTGGGGATTCCGGTGATGGCGCTGTTCCCCGTCATTGACCCGGCGCTGAAAACCATCGACGGCCGCGAAGCCCTGAACCCGGAAGGCTTGATCCCGCGGGTTGTGCGCGAACTCAAACAACGCTTCCCCGAACTGGGCGTGATGACCGACGTCGCGCTCGATCCCTACACCAGCCACGGCCAAGACGGCCTGCTGGGTGACAACGGCTACATCCTCAACGACGAGACCGTGACCGTGCTGGTGCAGCAAGCACTGACGCAGGCTGAAGCCGGCGTCGACATCGTCGCCCCCAGCGACATGATGGACGGCCGCATCGCCGCGATTCGCACGGCGCTGGAATCACGCAACTTGATTCACACCCGCATCATGGCCTACAGCGCCAAGTACGCCAGTGCTTTTTATGGCCCGTTTCGCGACGCCGTAGGCTCGGCAGGCAACCTGGGCAAGGCCGATAAAACGGTTTACCAAATGGACCCGGGTAACTCAGACGAAGCCCTGCGCGAAGTCGCTTTGGACATCGCTGAAGGCGCTGACATGGTGATGGTCAAGCCCGGCATGCCTTACTTGGACGTGGTGCGTCGCGTCAAAGACGAATTCAAGATCCCGACCTTTGCCTACCAAGTCAGCGGTGAATACGCCATGCTCAAAGCCGCTGCTCTTAACGGCTGGCTTGATCACGATGCAGTCATGATGGAAAGCTTGCTGGCCTTCAAGCGCGCGGGCGCCGATGGCGTGTTGACGTACTTCGCCATCGACGCCGCGCGCAAATTGCGCCAAGCTTGAATTCGAAGCCTGAAGTGCAGCCGTTGTCAGCCCAAGTGTTTGGCAAAAAACGCGTGCGTGCGCTCTAACGCCAGTTTGGCTGCGGTTTCGTTGTAAGAGCCACGCTGGTCGCAGTTGAAGCCGTGGTCGGCTTCATAGACGTGCACCTGTACTTCAGGGTGTGCCAACTTGAAAGCTTCGACGGTGTCGAGTGCAATCCAATGGTCTTTGTTGCCGAAGTGCGCCAGCACCGGGCATGACGGCTGGCGGGCGGATTCATCGGTCGTGGTCATGCCGCCGCCGTAATAGCAAACCGCAGCACTCAGGCCGCTCAATGCGCAGGCCGAACGCC
>JBEDKR010000241.1:0-3999 GCA_041172005.1 Pseudomonadota bacterium | reverse complement strand
GCGCAGGGCATCATGCAGCCGATTTTGGTGAGGCGTTTGAGCAGTGGCGCCAACGACGGCAAGTACGAAATCATCGCCGGCGAGCGACGCTTCCGGGCGGCCAAACTGGCCGGCCTCGACAGCGTGCCGGTGCTGGTGCGCGACGTGCCAGACGAGTCTGCCGCCGCCATGGCACTGATCGAAAATATCCAACGAGAAGACCTGAACCCTTTGGAAGAAGCCCAGGGTTTACAGCGCTTGGTCAAAGAGTTTGGACTCACTCATGAACTCGCCGCCCAAGCCGTTGGGCGCTCCCGCAGCGCCGCCAGCAACTTGCTGCGGCTGCTTAACTTGGCCGATCCGGTTCAAGTCATGCTGATGGCTGGTGATATCGATATGGGTCACGCACGGGCTCTTTTGGCGCTAGACCGCGCCACGCAAATCACAGCTGCGAACCAGATCGCGGCCAAAAAAATGTCGGTCCGCGAGGCTGAAAGCTTGGTCAAAAAACTCAGTGCCGAGTTTTCCCTGAAGCCGCAAAAAGTCTCCAAGGAAAAGTCGCGCGACACGCGCCGGGTCGAAGAAGAACTGGCGGATCTGCTGATGGCGGAGGTCGAGGTGCGCGTGAAAAAGCAGGTCAAACGCAATGGTCGGCGTGAAGACATGGGAGAAGTTGCGATCCAGTTTGCCTCAATGGACGAGCTCAATGGCTTAATTGAGCGCTTGCGCGGCAGCAAGTAAGGGCTTCCAGCAAAGCATGGCTGACAGGGTTTCGGGGCACTGTCTGACATGGTTTTTTCATACAATTTGCAAGTTACGTAAACACTTGCAACTAATTTAAAAATTAAGAGTTACAAAGCTTCACATGATCCGAACACGCCCTGCCCAAATCCGCATATCGGAAGAAGAGCTGCTCGCTTTATTGGGCCCAGTACCCCGTCAAGCGACTTCAGCAGCGCCTGCTGAGCGGGCGCCATTGGCTGGTGCCGGCGTTGATATTTGGTTCAAGTACCGCATGCTTTTCTTGCTGGCGGTGGTGGTCGCTTACACCAGCAAACTGCTTTTCTTTCCAGCCGTGGCTGCAGCCAATTTTGACCTCAGTGCGGGCAATTTATCGATGGACCGATACTTCCAGTTTCGTGCGGCCTTCGTTGTCTTGATCAGCGCAGTTTATCTTTACAGCTACTTGAAGGACTGGCACTTTGAACAAGTGTCGCTGGTTTTTCTGGGGATCGGTGTGACGGCTTTGGTGCTGGATTATTTCAACGCGTATGTGTACCTTAGCCAGACGCCAACGCAGTGGATTGCCGGGTTGATAGCGCTGCGTTTTATAGCGATTTTTTGCTTGCTCATGAACGCGATGAGTGCACGCCATGCGCCGCCGATGCCGCGCCGCTTGTGGTCCTGACCAAGCAAGCTGCGGTCTAAAGCGAAAAGATCTTCCCCGGATTCATGATGTTTTTCGGGTCCAGCGCGCGTTTGATGGTGCGCATCATGTTCACTGTGCCGTCGCCGGTTTCCGTCACCAAAAAATCCATTTTGTGCAGACCCACGCCGTGCTCACCCGTGCAGGTGCCGTCTAGCCGAAGCGCGCGCTCTACCAGCTGATGGTTCAGCGCCTCGGCCACGGCGCGCTCTTCGGGCTGGGTCGGGTCAATCAAATAGCCAAAGTGAAAGTTGCCGTCGCCAACATGGCCGACCAGAAAGTAAGGGATGCCGCTGGCATCTGCTTCGGTGATCGAGTCCAGCAGGCAATCGGCCAGACGCGAGATCGGCACGCAGGTGTCGGTTGAAATCACGCGGCAACCGGGGCGCGACTGCACCGCCGCAAAGTAAGCGTTGTGCCGCGCTGTCCACAGCCGTGTGCGCTCTTCGGGCGTGTTAGCCCATTCAAAAGCATGGCCGCCGTGGCCATTGGCCAACTCTTGTACCAGTTCGGCTTGTTCTTTAACGCCCGTGGGTGAGCCGTGAAACTCCATCAACAGCATGGGCTCTTCGCGCAACGAGAGCTTGGAGTGTGCATTGACCATGCGAACTGAATTGGCGTCGATCAGCTCAACCCGCGCAATCGGCACGCCCATCTGAATCACTTCGATCGTGGTGCGCACTGCGGCTTCGATGCTTGGAAATGAGCAGATCGCCGCCGAAATGGCTTCAGGCAGCGGGTACAGCTTGACAGTTACTTCCGTGATGACGCCCAGCGTGCCTTCGCTGCCGACCATCAAGCGCGTCAGGTCGTAGCCGGCCGACGATTTCTTGGCTCGCGTGCCGGTGCGAATAACTTCGCCGCTGGCGGTCACCACTTCCAGCGCCAGCACGTTCTCGCGCATGGTGCCGTAGCGCACGGCGTTGGTACCGCTGGCGCGGGTCGCGCTCATGCCGCCCAGCGTGGCATCGGCGCCTGGGTCAATCGGGAAAAACAAGCCCGTGCTTTTGACGGCTTCGTTGAGCTGCTTGCGCGTCACGCCCGGCTGCACCGTCACCGTCAAGTCTTCGGCGTTGATCGACAACACGCGGTTCATGCGGCCCAAGTCAATACTGATGCCGCCTTGCACCGCCAGCAAATGGCCCTCAAGAGAGGTGCCGACGCCAAAAGGAATGACCGGCACATTGTGCTGACTGGCCAGCCTGACAATCTCGGCCACGTCAGCCGTGCTCTCGGCAAATACCACCGCGGCGGGCGGCGGTGAGGCAAACGAGGACTCGTCGCGGCCGTGCTGCTCGCGTACCACCAGCGCCGTTGAACAGCGCTCGGCAAAGCGCGCTTTGAGCGCCTCAATCAGCGCGACGGGTGTCTCGCGTTGTTGAATCTCGGGCAGCAAATGGACCGGCAGCGGTGCGTTCATGAGTGTTTCCAGCGTTTTGGGCAGTTTACGCTGGGGAGATTGAAGTCGTGAATAATCAGACGTTTGGCGCGCACAGCCCACGCATGCAACAGCGGCCAGACCAAAATCTGCAACTTTTTTGACGGGAACCTCATGGCCAATCGACTCACCCAAATCGCCACGCGCACCGGCGACAACGGCACCACTGGCTTGGGCGACAACTCCCGAGTTTCTAAAGACCACTTGCGGGTGCGTGCGATGGGCGATGTCGACGAATTGAACTCCAATATCGGCGTTTTGTTGTGCGAAGACATGGCGGCTGACGTGCGTGCACTGCTCATTGATGTGCAGCATCAGCTGTTCAATCTGGGCGGCGAACTGTCCATTCCGGGTTTCGAATTGCTCAAGCCCGAGGCCGTGATCGGGCTTGACACTGCACTCGAAAAATACAACGCGACTTTGCCGCGTCTGCAGGAGTTCATCTTGCCTGCGGGCACGCGTGCTGCCGCTTTGGCTCACGTCTGCCGCACGGTGGCGCGGCGCGCTGAACGCGCCGTGGTGGCGCTGGACTTGGCCGAGACACTCAATGAGTCGCCACGCCAATACCTCAACCGACTCAGCGATTTGCTGTTCGTGTTGTCACGCGTGCTCAACCGCATGAACGGCGGTGATGACGTTTACTGGAAGAGCGAGCGGTTGGCGAAGCAGGGAGAAGGCGCGGCCTGAGCGGGCCGTGCTAATTTGGTGTTTCATGATGCTGGTCAATTGACGTGTCACTTGCGCTGCTAAGCTCGCCCCCTATGAAACCTCGCCAGAAGTGGATCTTTGCCGCCGTTGTGCTCACCTTGCTGCTTGCGGGTGGCTTGTTGTTCCAGCAGCGCGGAACGTCGGTTCAGGTGGTGCCCGTGCTGCGCAGTGATTTGGTGCAATCGGTGGTTGCAACCGGCCGCTTGAATGCCCCGGCTCGTATCGAACTCGCCGCTGAAGTCACGGCGACCGTATTGGGGGTGCTGGTGCGGGAGGGCGATCACGTCAAGGTCGGGCAACTGCTGGTGCGTTTGTCAGACTCGGAGGCGCGCGCTGCTTTGCAACAAGCCAAAGGCGCGTTGGCTGAGGCGCGCAACCGGGCGACTCAGCAAGCCACAGTGGCGGCACCGTTGGCGGTGCAAACCGTGGTCCAAGCCAACGCCGCTTG
>JBEDKR010000240.1:0-4014 GCA_041172005.1 Pseudomonadota bacterium | reverse complement strand
GGCTCATCTCGGTCATGCCCCAAGCGTGCAGCACCTCCACGCCGTAGTCGTCATTGAAGGCGGTGATCATGGCTGGTGGGCATGCCGACCCGCCAATCACCGTGCGCTTCAAGCTGGAGAAATGCAGCCCCGCCGGCTTCATGTGGGTAAGCAACATTTGCCAGACCGTCGGGACACCAGCAGCGTAGGTCACCTGCTCAGCTTCAATCAATTCGTAAATAGATTTGCCGTCCAGCGCTGGCCCCGGAAAAACCAGTTTGGCCCCGGTCAGCGAAGCTGAATACGGAATCCCCCACGCATTGACGTGAAACATCGGCACCACCGGCAACACTGCATCACGAGCCGACAAGCCCATGACGTCGGGCAAGGCGGCTGCGTAAGCGTGCAAAGTGGTCGAGCGGTGGCTGTACAGGACGGCTTTGGGGTGGCCAGTGGTGCCGCTGGTGTAGCACATGCTGGATGCTGAGTTTTCGTCAAACAGCGGCCAGCAGTAGCTTGTCGGGTACGGCGCAATCCAGGCTTCGTAGCTGATGAGCCCGGGAATACCGCTGTCAGCCGGCAGTTTGTCGGCATCACACAGCGCGACGTATTGGCGTATGGTTTTGCACTGGCTGTGGACGGCTTGCACCAAGGGCAAAAAGCTCATGTCAAAGCACAGAACTTGGTCTTCAGCGTGGTTCGCAATCCAGGCGATTTGGTCGGGGTGCAGGCGTGGGTTGATGGTGTGCAACACACGGCCAGAACCGCTGACGCCGTAATACAGCTCAAAGTGACGATAGCCATTCCAAGCCAGCGTGGCGACCCGGTCGCTGAACTGCAGTCCCATGCCGTCAAGCGCATGGGCCACCTGGCGCGAGCGCTGGGCTGCGTCCTTGTAGGTGTAGCGGTGAATATCGCCTTCGACCCGGCGCGAGACAATTTCGACGTCGGCGTGATGGCGCTCGGCAAAATTAATCAAGTTTGAAATCAGCAGCGGTTGGTCTTGCATTAAGCCGAGCATTTTGAGTCATCCTTTTGTCTCATTTTTCGCATGATCGCGTGCTCTCGTTGTACCACTGACCTCGCCGGCGACTGTCCAGCCGGCTGAAGCGGTATTGCCCGCGCTCAGAGTGATTTTTTGCCAACTCGGAGACAATCTGAGCATGACCTTGCATCTGCCTTCGACCACACCTCTGACTTGGCAAAACCGCTTCGCCCGACTGGGCAGCGGTTTCTCGACGCCGCAACCGGTGCGTCCACTCACTGAGCCCTACTGGGTCAGTCGCAACGCGGCACTGGCACGCGAACTCGGCCTCGACGCGTCTTGGCTGGCGTCGCAAGAGGCCCTAGAGGCCTTCACCGGCAACAGCGTGTTGCCGGGCACCGAGCCCTTGGCCAGCGTTTACAGCGGACACCAGTTCGGCCAATGGGCCGGCCAACTGGGCGACGGACGGGCGACGCTGCTCGGGGAATTGCAAACACCACAAGGTGGCATGGAGCTGCAACTCAAGGGCGCGGGTCTGACGCCCTACTCTCGTGGTGGCGATGGCCGAGCGGTACTGCGCAGTTCGATCCGCGAATACCTGTGCTCAGAAGCCATGCACGGCTTGGGTATTCCGACCACGCGTGCACTGTGCATCACCGGCTCTGATGACCGGGTGCGCCGCGAAGAAATTGAAACTGCTGCTGTGGTCACCCGCAGTTCACCGAGCTTCATCCGCTTCGGGCATTTCGAACATTTCAGCCACGGCAATCAACACGCTCAGCTCAAAACACTGGCCGACTTTGTCATCGAACACCATTACCCTGCTTGCCGGGATGCTGCTCAGCCCTACACCGCATTGTTGCAAGCCGTCAGTGAACGCACTGCAGAGTTGATGGCCGATTGGCAAGCGGTGGGTTTTTGCCATGGCGTGATGAACACCGACAACATGAGCATCCTCGGGCTGACGATTGACTACGGTCCATTCCAGTTTTTGGACACCTTCGACCCCAGCCATATTTGCAACCATTCTGACAACCAAGGCCGCTACGCTTACAACAAGCAGCCGAACATCGCCTACTGGAATCTTTTTTGCTTGGGTCAAGCGCTTCTGCCCTTGATTGAAGACCAAGAGCACGCCTTGGCGGCGCTGGAGTCTTACAAAACGGTGTTTCCTCAAGCCCTCGAAAAGCGCATGCGCGCCAAGCTGGGTTTGGCAGACGATGCCGCGAAAACCGACGACAAGGCGTTGATAGAAAGCACGCTCAAATTGCTGGCGGCGAATCAGATCGACCACACCATTTTTTGGCGTCGGTTGTGCGACTTTTCAACGCCGACAGGTCACGAGTCTGTGCGTGACCTCTTTTTGGATCGCACCGCTTTTGAGGCTTGGGCCCCTTTCTATGCAGCTCGGTTTAGCCAGCAAGACCGAGATGCCAGTGCCACTTTGATGCGCCGCAGCAACCCTAAGTTCGTGTTGCGTAACCACCTAGGCGAGCAGGCCATTCGCGCCGCGGGCGTCCAAGACTTTTCCGAAGTTGAGAAACTTCTGCACGTGCTTCAATCGCCGTTTGACGAGCACGAAGACATCGCCGGACAGCAAGCCTTGGCCGACTTTCCACCCGACTGGGCCGCTGGTATTGAAATCAGCTGCAGTTCTTAAATCACTTTTCAACTGGAACGACCATGACCTACAAAATTGAAAAAACCGAAGCCGAATGGAAGGCCTTGTTAGCCCTTAAAGGCGCCGAACCCAGCGCCTTTGACATCACCCGACACGAGTCCACGGAGCGCGCCTTCACCGGCAAATACGAAGGCAACAAAGCTGCGGGCATCTACACCTGCATCTGCTGCGGAAAACAGCTGTTTGACGCCGCCACTAAATACGAATCAGGCTCCGGCTGGCCCAGCTACTTTGCACCGCTGGCCAGCGACGCCGTTGCAACCAAGATCGACCGCTCCTTGTTTGGCCAGCGCGTAGAAGCACACTGCCCGGATTGCGGTGCCCACCTTGGCCATGTATTCGAGGACGGCCCAGCACCGACAGGTTTGCGTTATTGCATGAACTCTGCGTCCTTGGATTTCACGCCGAAATAAAAGAATCCCAAGTCGCTAATCACATTCGTCACGCCATAATCACGCCATGAAAATTTTGTTCGACTTTTTGCCGATTGCCCTTTTTTTTGGCATGTTCAAGTACGCCGAGGGCAACCGTGAATGGGCTGCCAGCACGGCGACCGACTGGCTTGGCTTCATGGTTGCCGGAGGCATGGTCGGCCCTGCCGAAGCGCCGGTGCTGCTGGCCACGATAGTGGTCATTGTGGCCACGATGGCGCAAATTCTGTGGTTCAAAATCGCCGGCAAAAAAGTTGACACCATGCTCTGGGTCAGCCTTGGGCTGGTCACTTTGCTTGGCGGCGCTACGATTTACTTTCACAGCGAAAACTTCATCAAATGGAAGCCGACCGTGCTGTACTGGGTCATGGGCGGGGCCTTGCTGATCGGCCAGCTGGTCTTTAAAAAGAACGGCATCAAAACATTGATGGGCGCACAAATGAGCCTGCCCGATGCCATCTGGCAACGCGTCAATCTCAGTTGGGTCGGGTTCTTTGCCCTGATGGGCGTTCTCAACCTGTGGGTGGCATTCAATTTTTCCACCAGTACGTGGGTTAACTTCAAGCTGTTCGGCGGGATTGGTCTGATGTTTGCATTTGTGGCGGTGCAAGCGGTCTACCTGAACAAATACATCAAACCGGATTCAGCCCCATGAGCGTCGCACACCTGCTGCCAACGGTGGCGGCCATTGAAGCTCAGCTGCGTGCTGATTTGCAGCCCACCGAGTTGCAAGTCATTGACGAAAGCGGCGACCATGCCGGTCACGCCGGCGCCAATGCCGAAGGTCACGGCACCCACTTTCGTGTTCGCATCGCTAGTCAGCTTTTTGCGGGCAAGAACCGAGTTTCCCGGCACCGGCTTGTGTATGATTCACTCCAAAATTTCATCGACCAAGGACTACACGCTTTGGCCATAGAGATCATCGACAAAGCCTGATT
>JBEDKR010000239.1:0-4030 GCA_041172005.1 Pseudomonadota bacterium | reverse complement strand
AATGGCAGCGGTGTCGGGTTGGCGCCCACGGCCTTGACCCAGTCGACGTTGACCGGGTTCGGGATCACGCGCAGCTTCAAGCCCTCAAGGTCTGCGACCTTGTTGATAGCGCGCTTGCTGTTGGTGATGCTGCGAAAACCCAGTTCGTAGTAGCCCAAGCCAACCATGCCTTTTTCTTGCAGCTTGGCGTGCATTTTTTTGCCGAATGGACCATCGACCACGGCGTCGGCTTCTTTCTCGTTGGCAAACAAGAACGGGAAGTCGAACAAGCCAAAATCCTTCACCTGGCTGGCCAAGATGCCGGAGTTGAGCGAGAGCATTTCGACCGAGCCACCTTGCAAGGCCGACACATTGGCTTGGTCGCTGCCCAACACGCCGCCGGGGAACAGGTTGACTTTGATCTTGCCGGCAGTCTTGGCTTGCACGATTTCAGCAAACTTCTCCATGCCCACCACGATCGGGTGACCTTTAGGATTTTGTGTGGCGAACTTGATTGTTTTGTCTTGCGCAGAAGCGACACCGGCAGCAGCCAGAACGACCGAAGCAATCACGGTTTTGATAAATACACGTTTCATGGGTTTGTCTCCAAATAAGGTTGTTGTGAGGCCGTACGCACGCATCAAGGGGTTTGTCGTCTGGCGTACCCGAACAGACGACAACTCAAAAAACTCAGTAGAACCAGCGCGCCGGCACCATCACCAACTGCGGAAAGGCGATCATCAGGAACATCGCGGCAAACTGGGCGACCATGAAAGGGAGCACCCCCTTGGTGACTTCGTCCATGCCCATTTTGCCGACGCCAGCTACCGCATTCAAGACCGTTCCAACCGGCGGCGTGATCAGGCCAATGGCGTTGTTGATGATGAACAACACACCAAAATAAACCGGGTCAATGCCCGCCGCTTTGACGACCGGCATGAGTACCGGCGTCAGCAACAAAATCGTCGGCGTCATATCCAGCGCCGTGCCCACCACCATGGTCAGCACCATGATTGCCAGCATCAAGAGCTTGGGACTGTCCAGCAAAGGCTGCATCAACTCAACCACTTGCGCTGGTAAGTTCGCCACAGTGATCAGCCAAGCCGAAACCATCGCCGCAGCCACCAGAAACATCACCACCGAGCAGGTCACTGCTGCGTTGACAAACAAGGGAATCAGCTTCTTGATGTTGAGTTCACCGTAAACAAACACCGAGATGAACAGTGCGTAGACCGCTGCCACCACCGCAGCTTCCGTCGGCGTGAAGACGCCGAACTTCAGACCAAACACAATGATGAACGGCAGCACCAATGCCCAAGTCGCCAGCCGCATGGCTTCGATCACTTCAGCGAACGATTTACGCGGCGGCGGTGTGACGACCTCTTTGCGCACCAGCCACCACCATGTGACCACCAACGACAGCGCCAGCCAAATGCCCGGAAAGATGCCGGCCATGAACAACTTGGAAATGGAGACGCCCCCGGCCACGCCAAAAATCACAAAGCCAATACTCGGAGGGATGATTGGCGCGATGATGCCGGCAGATGCAATCAGGCCGGCAGAGCGGCCCCGGTCGTGCCCGGCGGCAATCATCATAGGCAACAACAACGCCGTCAATGCAGCCGCATCAGCCACGGCTGATCCCGATAGCGAGGCCATGATGACGGCGGCGACGATGGTCACATAACCCAAGCCGCCACGCACATGACCGACCAGCGCCATGGCGAAGTTGACGATGCGCCGCGACAAGCCGCCGGCGTTCATGATCTCACCCGCTAGCATGAAGAAAGGCACGGCTAGCAAAGGAAAGCTGTTGGCACCTTCCATGACGTTTTGCGCCAGAATTTGCGCGTCAAATATGTTCATGTGCCACATCAACGCGGCACCACACAACAACAATGAAAATGCAATCGGCACGCCAAGTGCCATGGCAGCGAGCAAAGAGCCTAGAAAAATGGCAATCGTCATGTCAAACCTTTTTTATTTTTAGTTTTTTTAAACGTTGTATGCAGTGCGTGGTCAACGGCTGGTGCTCGCATCTGCGTGTGGCGCTTCTTCAGACTCTTGAATCAGCACCAGATGTTCGTCGTCGACTTGCCCGGTCAACAGGCACCAAAGATCATTCAAAATAATCGGCGCGCCCAGCGCTGAAAACACCATGCCCGAGGCATAAAACCAGGCCATGGAGATCTCCATCACCGCGCTGGTGGAAGTCAGGTTGATGACGGTCTGCTCGTAAGCCCCCTTGAACAGCAACCACAGGCAATACAGCATTAGCAGCAACGACAAGCCCATGCAAAACTTCTTGCCAGCGGGACGGAGCTTGCCGACCAGCATGTCGGTGCCCAGATGGGATTTGCTGCGCAAAGCTACTACCGCGCCCATGAAGGTCACCCACACAAACAGCCATCGAGACAACTCTTCAGACAGCGTGAAACCGGAGTTGAAGGCGTAGCGCATGAAGACGTTGCCGAAGACCAGCACCACCATCAACGCCAAAGCGGCTGCAATCAGGTAGCTCAGCGCTTGGCAGTACAGATCTATGGTTTTTTTGAGCATGGTTTATCTCCGGCTTAAGTGTTCAGCCAGTAATGTACGAACTTGTTAGTTCCGTAAAAATAGGGGAAACCCTTAGATCCTCGATGACCTCGGGATATCCCTGAGCGACGGCTGCCGGCGGGCTCAGCGCTGCACGAAGCGCACGATCATCTCAACAATGTTGCTGCGACGTATAGCCCGCGCTGCGGCAGCAGCCGAGTCGTGCTTGAAAATCAAGCCGAAGGTGTGTTGGTTCGAAACGTTGAAAAACGTCAGTGCAGAAATCGACGCGTGAATGTCGATCGGATCCAGACCCGTCCGAAAAACGCCTTCGGCCACGCCCCGGTCGTAGAGCTGGCGAATGGCCTGAATGGCCGTGACATTGAGTTCCTGAATGATCTTGCTCTGCGCTAAATACTCACCGCGCTGCATGTTTTCGGACATCACCAAACGAATGTAATCCTGGTTGCCAAAGTGATGGTCGAAGGTGAACTCCACCAAGCGACGTAAGGCCTGCTCAGGCGACAAGTCGCTCAAATGCAGCTCGGCCTCAATGCTACGCATGCGCCGATAGGACTCTTCCAGCACAGCCAGATACAGGCCTTCTTTGCTGCCGAAGTAGTAATAGATCATCCGCTTGCTGGTGCTGGTGGCGGCGGCAATTTCGTCGATGCGCCCGCCGCTCAAACCCTTATTTGCAAACTCGGCGGTCGCCACCTCCAGAATGCCGGCCATGGTCCGGGCCGGATCATTGGTGCGCGACGTGGTGCGGGCCACGAGTTTGGCCTCGGTCTTCGTCTTGCTCAAAAGGGAAGAACTTTTTAGATTTTTCAGCGCCGAATGTACTGGTTCGTTCATTCGCAAAGTATAGGGCGCAGTCTCACTGCACGTCTTTCAATGTCCGCGCAGCGCGCTTTTTTCGAGACCTTTGATGGCCGCCACCAAAGTCTGGTTTACCGGCGTCGGTACGCCGTGACGCAAGCCCTGCACCACCACTGCAGCGTTGATGTAATCGATCTCGGTGACCGAGCCTTTTTCCAGGCTTTGCAGCATCGAATTCTTGAACTCGAATGGCAAACCAGCGCCGGCCCTGCGCCACGCCTCCACCGGCTCGGTGATGCTCAGGCGCACACCGCAGGCGCGCGCCACCGCCATCGCTTCGGTGACAGCCGCCACGGCGCAGGCCTCCAGCGCCGGCACTTGGTACAGCTCGCCATAAGGCAGGCGCGTGATGCCGCTGAGCGCACCTGTGGCCACATTCACCAGCAGCTTGTCCCAGATCGTGCCCATGATGTTGTCGCTCACCGTGGTGTCCAGCCCCGCCGCGTTGAAGGCGGCGGCAACGGCCTCGGCCCGCGCACTGACCGTACCGTCCAGCTCGCCAATCACGGTCAGCTTTTGGCGCGTGCCGGCAATGACATGACCCGGCGCTAACTGCGTACCGCCCACGTACGTTTTGCCCGCCAAGAGCTTGTCGCGGCCAACGATCTCGGCCAGCACGTCCTCATGGCCC
>JBEDKR010000238.1:0-4033 GCA_041172005.1 Pseudomonadota bacterium | reverse complement strand
CTGGCACCATCGCGCCTAAGTAGCGAGAGGTCGGGCCCATGTCACGGTGCGTCAACTTGTACCAGGCCTTGGCATAAGCGTCCGCAAATTCCTCTGGATTCTGGTGGAAGTGGCGTGAGATTTTCTCGTAAGCCGGGTCCATTCTCAGGGAGATGTCTGTCGTTGCCATGAACGGCGCATGCGACTTCGATGGGTCGTGTGCATCCGGCACGGTGCCTGCGCCAGCGCCGTCTTTTGGAATCCACTGGTGAGCACCGGCCGGGCTCTTGGTGAGTTCCCACTCGTAGCCAAACAGGGTGTCGAAGTAGCTGTTGTCCCATGTCGTCGGGGTTGGCGTCCAGGCGCCTTCCAGGCCGCTGGAGATGGTGTCGACGCCTTTGCCGCTGCCAAAGCTGCTCTTCCAGCCCAGGCCTTGCTCTTCGATGCTGGCACCTTCGGGTTCTGGGCCCTTGTAGTCCTCAGACGCTGCACCGTGGGTTTTGCCGAAGGTGTGACCACCGGCGCAGAGCGCTACGGTTTCGTAGTCGTTCATCGCCATGCGCAAAAAGGTTTCGCGAATATCACGGGCCGCAGCGACCGGGTCGGGGTTGCCGTCCGGTCCTTGTGGGTTGACGTAAATCAGACCCATTTGCACCGCACCCAGCGGTTGCTCAAGTTCACGGTCGCCGGTGTAACGCTCGTTGCCCAGCCAGGTGTCTTCAGGGCCCCAGTAAATGTCTTGACCTGGTTCCCAGACGTCTTCACGACCACCCGCGAAGCCGAAGGTCTTGAGACCCATCGAGTCCATGGCGATATTGCCGGTCAGAACAATCAAGTCAGCCCAAGAAATCTTGCGACCGTACTTTTGCTTGATCGGCCAGAGCAGGCGGCGTGCTTTGTC
Source organism: Pseudomonadota bacterium (assembly GCA_041172005.1). Classification (GTDB taxonomy): domain Bacteria; phylum Pseudomonadota; class Gammaproteobacteria; order Burkholderiales; family Burkholderiaceae_C; genus Polaromonas. Next base: position 3,153 of record JBEDKR010000238.1, on the reverse strand, counting down.
AAGGTTGACGTTGTCAGGCCAGCTGTTCAGAGGCGCAAAGCGCTGGGTGCCAAAGCCCGAACCGCCACGGCCATCGCCGATGCGGTAAGTGCCGGCACTGTGCCAGGCCATACGGACAAAGAACGGACCGTAGTGGCCATAGTCAGCTGGCCACCAGTCTTGCGAGTCGGTCATCAAGGCATGCAGGTCTTTGACCACGGCCTCTAGGTCGAGAGTCTTGAATTCTTCAGCGTAGTTGAACGCTGTGCCCATGGGGTTGGAACGCTCGGAATGCTGCTGGAGCATATCCAGGTTGAGCTGGTTCGGCCACCAGTCGGCGTTGGTCCTGGCCCCCGCCACGGTAGGCTTGAGGGCCGCGCCCGAGAACGGACATTTTGATTCTGTTGACATAGTTGGCGCCTTAAGTTGTTAGCAATTTAGTACTTTGCCAGTTTAGGACTTAGGCGACAAGCTATCAATTAAGTTTTCTTCATGGGCTTGATAGTGCCAGCTTAAATAACAAATATTGTTTCTGTTCTGTCTTTGGCGCAGAAATGGAGCGGATCACGAAATCAACACCTCAAAATTCACCATCTAGTAGGCACTCACTTCTCCGCAATGAAAGTCCCCGACTTGCCGCCATGCTTTTCCAGCAGCTTCACATCGGTGATGGTCATGCCCCTGTCCACTGCTTTGCACATGTCGTAAATGGTGAGTAGGGCCAGCTGGACCGCTGTCAGGGCTTCCATTTCGACACCGGTTTGACCTACTGTTTCAACTGCGGCGCTGCAGATGATGCTGTTGGCTTCTTCGTCGGCATTGAACTCGACGGCGACGCGCGTCAGGGCGAGCGGGTGGCACAGCGGAATCAAGTCGCTGGTTTTTTTGGCTGCCATGATGCCGGCGATGCGAGCGATGCCGAGCACGTCGCCTTTTTTGGCGGTGCCTTGCAAAATGATGGCCAGCGTGGCCGGGTGCATGATGATTCGGCCTTGAGCCACTGCAATACGGTGGGTGGTGGCTTTGGCGGCCACGTCGACCATGTGGGCTTGGCCCTGTGCATCAAAATGTGTCAGTGCGGAGGTGCTTGTCATGTTGTTTTCCAGAAGCGAGATGAGCTCCATCATAAGAGCGAAGCTTTACGATTGGTACATGCCGCCCGCGAAGAACGCGGCTACCATGATGAGCTGGCTGACAGCCCAACAACCCCTAGGACATGAGCCACTTGCCTTCCCCGAATAGTGCGACAACAACATCACGCTCCAGTGTTCCGACACTGGGCTGGATGAGCCGTGTGGGCTTGGTGTGCTGGCTGATGTTGGCGGCGGGCGGAGCCTCCCAAGCTCAGCTGACGGAGGCACCCATGCGTGCGAGCCAACTGCCTTCATTGGGCGACGGCTCGGAGCTAGCGGCCGCCAGTGAACGACGTTTGGGCGACCGCATTGCGGTGAGTATTTTTCGCGACCCGGACTACATTGACGACCCGGTGTTGGGCGACTACGTTCAAGGTATTTGGCAGCCATTGATGGATGCCGCGCGCGCCCGCGGTGAGTTGAGCAACGAGTTGGAAGAACGCTTCGCCTGGAATGTGATGCTGGTGCGCGACCGCAGTGTCAACGCTTTCGCCTTGCCGGGCGGCTATCTTGGCGTACACACGGGTTTGATCGCCGTGGTCAGCACGGCCGATGAGCTCGCGGCTGTCATGGCACACGAGCTCAGCCATGTGACGCAGCGCCATATCTCGCGGTTGATGACCCAGCAACAACGGCAAATGCCGTGGGTCATCGGCGCGATGATCTTGGGTGCGCTGGCGGCCAGCAAAAGCCCTGACGCGGCGAATGTGGCGATTGTCGGCGGTCAAGCGTTGGCGGTGCAAGGTCAGCTGAATTTTTCGCGTGACATGGAGCGTGAGGCCGACCGCGTGGGATTTGGCGTCATGGTCGATGCCGGTTTTGAGGCCAGTGGTGTGGGTGGCATGTTTGAGAAGCTGCAACAAGCCTCCCGCTTGAATGACAACGGCTCATTTCCTTATTTGCGTTCACACCCACTGACGACCCAGCGCATTGCCGAAGCGCGTGCGCGGCTGCAAACAGCCCCGCCGAGCTCATCGCCTGCCATTGTTAGCAGTGCGCATTTGCACAACATGATGGCTGCACGGGCCCGAGTGTTGGGCAATCCCGGTGTGGATGGGCTGCGCCGCCAGTTGGATGAAGGTCGGCGTGCGCTACCTGGCGCCACCGCCGGTAGTGTGCTGACGCCAGCCTTGGCAGGAACCTTGTATGGCGGTGCTTTCGCCGCCAGCCGGATGCGTGATCATGCCGTGGCGCAGGCCTTGGCTGCGCGGCTGAAAACCTTGGCGCTGACGGTGCCCGAGGCCAGTAGCGCAGCTGACTTGCTGGCGATTGAAATTGATTTTGAGGCGGGCCGCATCGCGCAAGCTGCGGCGGCTTCGCGCTTTGAAGTTGCGACCAGCCGGGCTCAACTGCTGGTGCAAGCACGTGCGCTGCTGGCGGCCGGACGTGCGGCTGAAGTCTCGGACAAATTACAAACTTGGGTGGTGATGCATCCCAAAGATGCGCTGGCTTGGCAACTGCTTGCTGACGCTTGGGGCAGACAAAATCAGCTGTCGCGGGCGGTTCGGGCAGAGGCCGAAAGTCGGTTTGCGCAGCTCGACTACCCGGCTGCGTTAGATCGGCTGCGGGCTGCCCAAGAATTGCTTCGCAGCGGTAGAGGCGGCACCGGTCAGAACATGCACATTGAGGCGTCGATCATCGACACAAGAACGCGCGAAGTGGCAGCTTTAATTCGGGAACAGGCTCTCGAGGACAAAGTCGATCGCAAGCTGCAACCCTGAATAGATCAACGAACCGACCAGTGCAGCACCGAAGCCGCGCACATCCAAGCCGCTCAGCAAACTGGCTGCAGCCCAGAACATCAGGGCGTTGATGACAAACAGGAAGAGCCCAAGAGTGATCACCGTGACTGGCAATGTCAGCAAGATCAGGATCGGCCGAACCACCATGTTGAGCGCGCCCAGAACAGCCGCCGCGAGCAGTGCAGCGGTAAAGCTGGTCACCACAACACCTGAATAAAGATACGCCACGGCCAGCAAGGCCGCAGCGCTTAAAAGCCAATTGAAAATAAGTTTCATGGCCAAAGAATACCAGCGCCAAG
>JBEDKR010000237.1:0-4038 GCA_041172005.1 Pseudomonadota bacterium | reverse complement strand
GAAAAACAGCAATGCGCCAGTAAAAACCAGCGTCAACAGACTTGAAAAGACACGACGCACCAGTGGACCACCTTGAGCAAAGACATCATTAAAACCCAAGGGCTATGATAATTCAGGGATGCACACTTTCACCCCTTCAACGTCTACAGCAGCGCCGTCCGGACAGGTTGCACTCACGCACATGGGCGTGATCCGCGTCAGCGGCGCGGATGCCAACAGCTTTTTGCAAGGTCAGCTGACCCAAGATGTCGCCCAGCTCGGCATGTCTGAGGCGCGGCTGGCGGCCTTTTGCAACGCCAAGGGCCGCATGCAGGCCAGTTTTGTGGTTTTCAAGCGCAGCCCCGACGAGATTCTGATGGTTTGCAGCCGCGATATTTTGCCCGCCACCTTGAAGCGTTTGTCGATGTTTGTGATGCGCGCCAAGGCCAAGCTCAGCGACGCCAGCGAAGAATTCACAGTGCTAGGCTTGGCTGGCGATGCGGTGGCAAGCCAAGGCGGCGACGCCAGCCGCGTTGGGTCGAAGACAGATGCAGAGGCCGCCAGCTTGGTGGTGTTATCGCCGGCCGACAGCACCGCCCGTGCCTTGTGGTGCGCGCCGGTTGGCACGCCTCGCCCTGCTCTGCCCGCGATTGAACCCAGCCAATGGCAATGGCTGAGCGTGCATTCCGGTATTGCCATGATCACGCAGCCGATTTTTGAGGCCTTCGTGCCGCAAATGCTGAATTACGAATCCGTCGGCGGTGTGAACTTCAAAAAAGGCTGCTACCCCGGCCAAGAAATCGTGGCCCGCAGCCAGTTTCGCGGCACGCTCAAGCGCCGCGCTTACATCGTTCATGCAGATGTGGAACTGCTTGTTGGCCAGGAAGTTTTCCACAGCGCCGATGCCGAGCAGCCTTGCGGCCTGGTCGCGGCTGCAGCGCCCGCACCCAACGGCGGATTTGACGCCATCGTGTCGATACAAACCGCGGCAGCCACAGAAGGCAGTCTGACGGCGGGGTCGGCCAGCGGACCGGCGCTCGACTTGTTGCCGCTGCCATACCCCCTGCTCGAAGACCTCTGACATGTGCTTGCTGGCCATCGCGATTGGCGCATCGGCTCGCTGGCCGCTGGTGATCGCCTCCAATCGCGATGAATACCGCGACCGGCCGACGCTGCCTTTGGCTGCCTGGCGGACAGCGGGCGACGTCACAGTGGTGTCAGGCCGCGACTTGCGGGCCGGCGGCACGTGGATGGGCAGCACCACCGGTGGCCGCATCGCGCTGCTGACCAACGTGCGAGAGCCTGATGCACCGGCTGCTGCTTTGTCGCGTGGTGACTTGCCTTTGCGCTGGCTTGAAGGGCAGATGAGCGCCGCTCAATTTCTGGCCGACACCGACGCCCTGTCTTATGGCGCTTGCAATTTGGTTGTGGGTGATTTTTTACGCGGTGAATGGACATGGGCCAGCAACCGCCCAAACCTTGGAGCCGTGCCACTGAACAGCCTGCGAACGGCTGCTGGCTGGCAAACGAAGCAACTGCCGCCAGGAATTTATGGTTTGTCGAATGCTTTGCTGGACACGCCATGGCCCAAAACGCTGGCCCTGAAGGCGGCCATGACAACAGCCTTGGCCAATGCCAATGCCAACGTAGACGGCGATGAATCTGCGTTGGCCGGCATCTTGTGGGCAGCGCTGGCCAACCCGGATCGCGCGGCCTTGGATGACTTACCGAACACTGGCGTGGCAACAGCGTTTGAGCACGCCCTTTCGAGCGCACTGATCGACGTGCCCGAGCGCGGTGAACACGGCTATGGCACGCGGTGCAGCACCCTCATGTGGATGGCTGCAAAGCCCGACTCCAACGGTTTCAGCGCCACAGTCTGCGAAAAAACCATGACAGCTGAGTCATCTAAGCCTGACTGCGAAGATCAGCAGATGGTTCGTCTGACATGGTCGCTGCCGGTCTGAGCAGGGCGTAAACGCTGCGCTCATAGCATCAGAAACATCTCGATGTGTGACAAACCTACTTCGTCGAACATATCACCACGTGTCTTGTAGCCTAGGTGCGCATAGAAATCTTGGGCGCTGGTTTGAGCGTGCAGCGCAACCTCGTGGTCACCTCGACGTTTGGCCTCCTCTTGCAAGGCCGTTAAGACAGCTGTTCCTTGGCCAGAGCCTCTGAGCACCCGTTTGACCGCCATGCGACCAATGCGTCCTTGACCCTGATGGCCGGCCAGCAAGCGACCCGTGGCAACCGCCTGACCGATGCCGTTGTAGGCCACAGCATGAAAAGCGGCCGCATCGTCTGCGTCATTTTCTAGCTCTAGTGGAATGAGTTGTTCATCGACAAAGACCTCAATGCGGACTTCCATCGCATCCCAACCAAGTTCGTCCCAATCGCCTGTTTTTAGCATCAACACGGGTTCACCCGACTCAAATTTTTCGAGCACACTGCGCAATGCCTTGTGCACTGGCTGCGCCTGCTTGCTGAGAGGGTCTACGAATTCATAGTGCAAATCACACACAGCGATCAACTCGTCACCCCGGTGAATGGCGCCCCTGAAAAAGATCGACACCTCATCCATCTGCTCACACCGCAGGCTGACGTCGATTTGGTCATCAAAGCAGGCAGGTGTGTGGAAGTTCATGGCGACTTTTTTCAAGTCAAGTTGACCGCCGAGTTCTTGCATCATTTCTTCGTAGGGCAAAGCCAGCGTGCGCCAGTACTCAGCAAGGGCCGTGTCGACATACATCATGTAGTGCGCCTTGAAGACGACTTTGTGCATGTCAACTTCAGCCCATCGAACACGAAGACGGTGCGTAAAGCGGAAATCTTGCGGCTGTAGGCGTGCAGCGGTTCCTGTCATAGCATTGAGTTCTCTTATTGACGACCGAAGGCCTTGCGCAAAGCCGCCGCCGCATCCGCATGCGCTTGCAAGGCTTCGGGGATGGCCCGTCCCATTTTGATGAATTCGTGTGTCACACCGCGGTAAATTTCCAGGTCAACAGCGACGCCGGCCGCGCGCAACTTGTCGGCGTAAAGCAAGCCCTCATCAACCAGCGGGTCACATTCGGCCAAACACAGCCAAGCCGGTGCAACGCCATCGACGTCAGGCGCGTTCAATGGCGAAAAGCGCCAGTCATCCCGGTCAGCCGGCGTATGGATGTATTGGTTGAAAAACCAAGTGATGCTGGGTTCGTCCAAAACAAAACCGTGCGCAAATGTCTGGTGCGAACGGGTGTCTTGGTGTGCAGCACAGCCGGGATAAATCAGCAATTGCAGAGCCAGTGGCAAACCAGCGTCACGCGCCAGCACGGCACAGACAGCAGCCAGCGTCCCGCCTGCACTGTCACCGCCAACCGCTAGGCGGCTCTTATCCAGACCCAAGGCGTCAGCTTTTGCGGCCAGCCCCTGAAGCGCGTCCCAGGCATCGTGCGCAGCAGTCGGGAATTTGTGCTCTGGCGCTAGCCGATAGTCCACCGAGACCACCGCGCAGTCGGCCGCATAACTCAGTTCACGGCACAAAACGTCATGGGTGGCAATACTGCCGATGGTGAAACCACCGCCATGAAAATAAAGCAAGGTTGGCCAAGGTCCCTCGACCAAGTTGCCTTCACGCGGTAGATAAAGACGTGCTGGTAAATCAGCACCGTCACGGGCCTGAAGTGTGAAGTCCTGCACTTGGGCTAGCGCCCGCATCGGCAACTCCAACACACCAGCACCGGCGGCATAAGCTTGTCTGGCCTGAAGCGCTGACAAGCTGTAAAACGGCGGCCTTTTAGCGCGTGCCATGGCTGACGCAACGCTGCGCATGGCCGGGGTCAACAACTGTTCGGGCTCGGGTCGCTTCATGGGATCGGATACGTCTCGTCAAGACGTAAAACTTCAATTCTTAGCAGTCTTCAGCATATTGATGTGCCTCAATGATACCGCTTGGTCGGGAGTTGAACTGATTGGTTTTTGTCTTGACGTCGCAAGAAGAACTCACAGCATGTCACATGCGGAGTCTGCCGAGGAAAAGCGGGTTACCCCGCTCAAACCTCAGAGTCATAAGCTGAA
>JBEDKR010000236.1:0-4039 GCA_041172005.1 Pseudomonadota bacterium | reverse complement strand
GACGGCAGCACCGCAATGCGGTTGGCTGAGGCAACAGCCAAAGCACGCAGCTTGCCGCTTTTCACCAATTCTTGCGCGCTGGTAATTTCAACAAAAGCCAGTTGAACGGTCTCTGACGCCACGGCCACCACTGAATCTGTGGCGCTCTTGAAAGGCACACCGTAGGTTTTCACGTTGGCCGTTTCATTGAACAGTTCGGCCATCAATTGATAACCCGCTGATCCGTGCGCGTAGTTGAGCGCCCCTGGTTTTGCCTTTGCCGCAGCAATCAGCTCAGTCAAGGTGGTGTGGCTAGAGCCGCCTGGAACGATCAAGAGTGCAGGCGCCCGAACCATCATCGTCAGCGGGCTGAAATCGGCAATCGGGTCATAAGGCAAGGTCTTGAACAAGGCCGTGTTCACCGCCAGCGTCGAATTACTGCCGATGAAAACCGTGTAGCCATCCGCCGGTGCAGACAACACAGCGCGCACCGCAATAAAGCCGTTGCCGCCAGCTTTGTTCTCGATGATGACCGGCTGCGACGTCATCTCGGAGAGTTTTTTGGCGAAGTAACGTGCCGAGGTGTCTGTTGCGCTGCCCGGCGGAAACGGCACGACGAATTTAATCGGCTTGTTAGGGAAACCTTGCGCCATCGCGGGCGCCATGGCTACAGCCCCCAACAGGGCAACGCCGGCCAAGCCAGCGATAAGAGTTCTGCGAATTGTGTTTTTGTTCATGATGTTGTCTCCGTAAATAAAAAAAGTTCGACGCTGTATCGCGTCGTTTGGGATTCAGTCAAACTTCCCCATCGCCACCTTCCCGATCATGCGGCCGCTGCCTATCAATTGGTGCGCCTGCAAAATATTTTTTGCATTGATGTTGCCAAGATCGACCCGCAGCGTCGTCTTCAAAACGCCTTTATCCACCAACGCAGACACCTCGTTAAGAATCTCCCCTTGCCGCGCCATGTCTGACGTTCTGAACATCGACCGTGTGAACATGCCCTCCCAGCTGAAGGTGATGCTTTTGGCGCGCAGCAGATTCATCGGCAAATCAGCCGAGGCCTCGACCAATGAACAAACGTGACCCTGCGGCGCGAGTATCTCTGCCAGCTGCGGCATCAGCGGCGCAGGGTCCGTCAGGCACAGCACAAAATCTACCAGCGGCAGGCCCAACTCTTTGAGCTGCGGCAAAAGCGGCTGCGAATGATCAACAACATCGGCAGCGCCCATCTCTCGGCAGAACAACTGCGATTCAGGCCGAGACGCCGTAGCAACTACCCGCAGGTCAGTCAGCTTTGAAGCCAGTTGCAAAGCCATCGAACCCACGCCGCCGGCACCGCCAATCACCAGCAGGGTTGCTGGCTGTTGAAGCGGCCCACGCGGCAAGCGCATGCGCTCAAACAAAGCCTCCCAAGCCGCTAAGCTGGACAGCGGCAAGGCTGCTGCCTGAACAAAACTCAAGGTAGCGGGCTTGCGTCCGACCAAGCGCGCATCCACCGCATGCAGTGCGCTGCAAGCGCCAGGGCGCAGCACGCTACCGGCATAAAACACCGCATCGCCCAGCTGAAAGCCCACGACATCAGCCCCCATGCTGACCACGGTGCCGGCCACATCCCAACCCAAAACCCGGTCCGGGCTCTGCGGTGGCTGCTTGGCTCGGGCCATTTTTAAATCGATCGGGTTGACCGCAACGGCTTCAACGCGCACCAGCAAATCAGTCGGTTTGACTTCGGGCTCAGGCAACTCGCTGTCTATCAACAAAGGAATGCCAGAGAGCTCAGGTCGGGCGAGTCGGTTGACGACAACAGCTTTCATAATGTCCTCTGCTCAAACACAAGCCAGCTGAACGGGCTTAGGCGCGCTGTAGTGCAGAGTTGCACCCTGCGCTTGCAGGGCCTGCACTTCGTCGGCGGTGAAGCCGGCCTCCAGCAATATTTCTTCGCTGTGCTGCCCCAGTCCTGGCGCCGGCCGCTGCTCGGTCGCTACAGGCGTTGCAGAGAGTTTGACCGGCACGCCGATCTGCCGGATCTCACCCTCGGTCGGGTGGACAACTGTTTTGAGCATGCCAATCGCCTTCAAATGCGGGTCGTCGATCAAGCTGTCAATGTCTTGCAGCGGCATGCAAGGAATATCAGCACCTTCCAGCAAGTTCAACCAGTCGGCATTGGTCTTGGTGGCCATCGCTTCGGCCACCATCGCGTAGAGCTCATTGATGTGTTTGGTGCGCGCGCCAATGCCGCCAAAGCGTGGGTCCTCTTTGAAGAGTTCCGGCTTGCCAATAAGACCTAAAAAGGCTTGCCACTGGCGGTCGTTGTAAACCAGCACACAAACATAGCCATCCAAGGTTTTGTAAGGCTTGCGCTCTTTCACCAGCAAGCGTGGATAACCACTCGGCCCGATAGGCGGCACAAATGTCTCACCAGACAAATGGTCGCTCATGACGTACTGCACCATGGTCTCGAACATCGGAATTTCAATTTCTTGGCCCTCACCTGTGCGCGCCCGGGAAATGACGGCGGCCAGAATGGTGTTGGACCCCATCAAGCCAACAGTCCGGTCCGCCAGCGTCAACGGCACATAGCGTGGCTCGCCGCCTGACGAGCGGGCCATCAAATCAGGCACGGCGCAGGCGCCTTGAATCAAGTCGTCATACGCGGGTTTACCGGCGTACGGGCCGCTTTCGCTGTAGCCGTACAGCCCCGCGTAAATAATGCCGGGATTTTCAGCCTTCAGGCGCTCGTAATGAATCCCCAAACGCTTCATCGCTTGCGGCCGAATGTTGTAAACCACCACGTCTGCCGTGCGCGCCAAACGGTAGAAAGCTTCCAGTCCTTCGGGTTTCTTCAAGTCAAGCACCAAGCTTCTTTTGTTGCGATTGACGTGCAAAAAAATGTAGCCCATGCCGGGGTTGCGCATCGGGCCAATACCCCGCACGGTGTCGCCTGTTGGGGGCTCGATCTTCACCACGTCTGCACCCATGTCGGCCATGAGTTGCGTGGCGTAAGGCCCCATCAGCACGGTGGTGAGGTCCAACACACGCAGACCTTTCAGCGGACCCGTCATCTCTTTTCCCTTGTGAGCCATTGAGGTATCTCCCATACAAACCTCAGACAGTGCAAACAAAATCAGACAGAGACATCTCGCTGGCCAGCACCTGCTGCCCGATCACCGTGTTCCAGTAGGCTTCAGAGCCGTGGGCTGTGCGCCACTCATGCAAACAGCGGGTCAACAGTTGCAGGTCGTATTCTTCAGTGACGCCAATCGCACCGTGCAGTGCGTGGGCTACTGAAGCCACCAACACGGCAGCTTCACTAGTGCGTGATTTAGCCATCGCAGCAGTTAACAGCGATGGCGCGTTTTCAGTCCCCTGAAATGCGGCTTCAGCGGCAATCGACGCAGCGGCTGTGTGCTCCGCCATCACGCTCAACTGATGCTGCACCGCTTGAAACTTGCCGAGCGACTTGCCGAACTGAACCCGGTCGTTGCAGTACTGCAGCGTCATTTCGAACACGCGGTTCATGGCACCGCTCAAAAGCGCCGCATGCAACGCTGCAGCAAAGACAGGCAACATCGCTCCGCCCTGCGAAACACGGGTCGCGCTGCTGTCATCTGGCCAAGTGAGCGTGGCCGTCAAACAGTTTTGAACACCCGTGCCCACGCGCTTGGCTGAGGCACAAGGCAGCAGCAACAAGCCATCGCTATTACAACCACCTTCACGGGTGAGCACGTAGTCCGCCAGCATGCCGTACGGCGTCAACGCGCAGCTGATGGCGCCACTCGCCTCACGCTGAAACGTCTGCGCCAGCGTCACCATGCCAGCCGGCAACACCAGTTGCGAGCCCACCAGCGCACGCGCCACGATGGTTTGCGCCACCGGCACCGGTACGGTGTGATGCCCAAAACTGAGCAAGACCGGAAAAAGATCAGCCAAGGACAGTCCGGCACCGCCGTCTGCCTCGGCGCTCAAGAGCTCTAAAAATCCGGCGCTGGCAATCGCGTCCCACAGCGCAGCCGGAGACTCGCCCGCCTGAATCGCGCGCACCACGGCTGGGGTGCAC
>JBEDKR010000235.1:0-4046 GCA_041172005.1 Pseudomonadota bacterium | reverse complement strand
TGATGACCACTGTGTAGTCGTCGACCTTGCTGTAGCTGGCGATCGATGGAATACGCGGCCGCACCTGGGCGCTTTGCTTGGCATCGAACTGCGGTGATTTGTCGTTCAGGACTTTGTCCAAATTCCAGATGACCGCGTCGGCCTTGAACTCGGAACCGTCATGAAACTTAGCGCCCTTGCGCAGCTTGAAGATCCATTTTTTGTTGTCTTTGGCGTCCACTTTCCATTCGCTGGCAAGACCAGGCATCAACTTGCCAGGGCGCGTTCCGATGTTGGATTCCCAAGCCACGAGTGGGTCATAAATAGTGTGGCCAGTGAACTGATAGGCGCCGGCGCCGCGGTCTGGTTGCCCGGTGGTGAGCGGAATATCGGCCATTGAAATACCGTAGCGAGCCACGGTTTCAGCGATCACGCCAGAGTGCATCGCCAGTGCGACAGGGATCGTTAACAACCAACGAGAAAGTTGCTTGGGCAACAAGTGCATGAAAAGATCTCCAAAAGTTGAGAGGACCAGTTCTTTCCATTGCACGCAATGTGCCAACTCTTGAAAAACAATCAATTACTCAAAAAAATCGACACTTTCAGGGGGTTACAAAAGAAAAGAGTCATTCAGCTGATCAACATGCTGGGTGACTCTTTTGTGAGATGTTCAGAAGCGTGCACGAATGCGCACCAATAAAGATCACGCCAACAGCGCGGCCAAACCATCTTCGGGTTCAAATCGATTGTTCCGAAAGATCAGCCGTGTCGGGCCGCTCCACAGTGGGCGCGTCACTGAATGGTTGGGGTCCCCCGGGTAGCACATCACGCGCTGGCCTTCAAGCTCCATCGGCTCCGGCTGAATCAGCAACGGCAGGCGGGCACTGGCCGCGTTCATGACGTCGGCTGCGCTGGCGTAGCGCACCAGCTGACTCAGACTCAAGATCTGGGCCGGCACCAGCCCAAGCTCACCCGACCAGTACCGGCGCAGACCAGACTCGGGCGTCAGCCAAACGGTTTCCGTAACTTCATGGTCGTCGTGCAGCGCCTCTTGACCCGCAGGGGCCAGTGCGACAAAGAAGCGTGCATCAAAGCGCCGATTCGTCACCGAGGGCACACGCGGCGTGATCCAGCGCGCCCACGGCTTGATGCTGCTGGTCTGCAAAGGAAGACCGATTTGCGCCATCGCCGCGACAAATCCAAGACCTTCTTTCAAATGCCGACGCAGCTCTCCAAGCACATGCAGCGGCAGTTCCCGATGCAGCAACAATCCACACTCTTCAAAAGTCTCTCGCATGGCTGCCACGTACAAACCAGCGCCAGTGGCAACGTCAAGCGACTCCTCGCCCAAGCTGGCCGTCAAGGCTTCGGCACTTTGCTCCAGTTGCGTCACCGGCGTCTGGCAATCCAGCGCATCCAGCTTGCCGCCCGGAAAAACGTGAACGCCGCCCAGCACACCCGAGTTGCCGTGGCGCCTGACCATCAGCACCTCGAGTCCGTGAGGACTGTCGCGCAGCACCATGACCGTTGCTGAGGGCGCCGGGGGCGTGAGGACTTCTTGATGATTGAGTTCGATGGCCATGGCTTGGATTGTTACAGGCTTGAGCCCTCAGTGACGTCGCACTGATTCCAGATAATCGGTGTCGATGACGATCCCCCAGCCAGGTTCTTTTGGCAGTTCGTACAAACCATTTTTGAACGGCCGCGCCGACTGGTTCCCAATCAGCTTGTAGAAGAACGGGTCGCGCCACGGCAACATCACCTCTGCAAACCGGCCGTTAGACACGCCGGCCGACAGCATCAAACCGATCTGCGGTTCGAGATGCTGCATGACGGTCACGTTGTAGGCCATTGCCAACATTGCAACCCGGCGCCACTCAGTCGGGCCGCCGCCCCAGCTTGCATCGAAATTGCATATGTCGATGGCTTGGGCATTCATCAAGTCCCGGCAGCCAAAGCGCGACAGCTCGCTTTGTCCTGCTGCAATCGGCACGCCAGACAAAGAACGCACCAACGCCATTTCGGCGCGGTCGTTGTCCCACTTGCATGGCTCTTCAAACCAATCCAGCTTCAGGTCACGGGTGCGCTGCGTGAAATCAAGCGCTTGCGCCAGCGTCCACCCCTGGTTCGCATCACAACCCAAAATGAAATCGTCGCCCCCGACGCGACGCACCACCTCTGCGCGTTTGGCATCTTCAGCGGGGGTCTTACCGCCCAGTTTGAGCTTCATGCCATGAATGCCAAAAGCTTTGAGTTCTGCCACTTCGTCGGCCAAGCCTTCGAGGTCGCCGGTTTCTCGGTAATAGCCACCCAGCGCCACCACCGGCACGGTTGCACGCGCGCCGCCCCACAAAACATGCAGCGGCAAATTAGCCAACTTGCCGATGGCATCGTGGATCGCGCTGTCAATGCAGGCCTGCGCCCGCAAGGCCACCCGCCGGTCACGGATGAAGGGCTCGGTGGCCTGCCGCGTCAAGGCCCAAGCATCGTCAATGGCGCAGACCCGATGGCCGATCAGCAAGGGCGCCATCTCTTCATGGATCATACTGATGATGGACGCTTGCAGCGCATCGTCATTGCCATTGAAACACTCGCCCACCACACCTGCATCGGTGTGAATGCGGGTCAAGATGGTGCAGCGGTGCGTCAACTTCAGGTTTGAACCTGTCGCCGTGCGCTCCAGTTTGACCTTCAGAGGAACGGTCTCGATCCGAGTGATCTTGGCATCTGCCAGTCGACTGCTTGGTGGGGTCTGTGCTTGGGGCATGCGTACCTTCAATTTACTCGGATTGAAGCTTTAACTGCTGAATCAACTGAGCCCATTTGATGGTTTCAGTTTCCATGAATTTAGCAAAGGCATCTGACGGCATGTAACCCACCGTGGCGCTCTCTTCGGCTAATTTTTTGACCGTTTCTGGCTTCGACAAAATATCAGCCAGTGTGGTCGACAGTTTTTGGACAAGCTCAGGCGGCGTACCTGCTGGCGCCAGAAAGCCCCACCAGTTGTCGGCATCAAAACCGTTCAAACCCACCTCACTCGCGGTCGGCACATCGGGCACCACAGGTTGACGTTTGGCACCACTGACAGCCAACGGCCGCATGCGCTCGCCGCGGAGCAATGGCAGTGCCTGCGTGACGGTGCCAATAGACAATTGAGCATGGCCAGCCGCCACATCAGCCAAGGCGGCGCCGGCGCCTTTGTAGGGGACATGTATCAGTTTTATACCGGCCAAATTCGTGAACATTTCGGTCACCAAATGCTGTGAACTGCCCACACCGGAAGACACGTAGTTCAGCTGACCGGGGCGTGCCTTGGCATACGCAATGAACTCCGGCAGGGTCTTCACGGGCAGTCCTGGAAAGACACTGATCACTTGTTGAGCCGTGCCCAAACGAGCGATCGGCACAAAGTCCTTGACAGGGTTGTAAGCCAGCTTTTTATACAGCGTCGAGTTGGCAGTGTGCGGTGTGGAAATCAGCAACAAGGTGTAGCCATCGGGCTTGGCTTTGGCCACGATGTCGGTGCCCATCGTGCCACCAGCACCACCTCGGTTGTCGACCACAAAGGGCGAGCCCAGACGCTTGCTTAATTGATCCGAGATAAAGCGACCGACGATGTCATTGCTGCCACCTGGGGCAAAAGGAATGACGACCCGAACGGGTCGATTTGGGTAGTCTTGCGCAGTGGCAGAGAACACCGCCAAAGCAATTGTTAGAAATGGAATACTTTTAAAAATATGAAAACGGCTACGCAGCATGTTGTCTCCTCGATATTGCTTTTAATTGAATTAACACCCCAACATCACAAAGTGAGTTGTTGGGGATTTTTCATTATCTGTTGCGTTTATATCAAAGACAGCCGTCACTTCTGCAGGCTGTTATCCAAAAGCGCCATAGGCACTTCAATCGCGCGTGATACCGGACTCTTTCACAATGCGTGTCATCAGTTCTCGGTCTGCAGCAAATAATTTACCAAAACCGTCCACGCTCAAGTAGCTCGACTCGATACCTAAATTTTGAAGGCGCTCACGAACCTCTTTCATGGCGATGACTTTGTTCACTGCAGC
>JBEDKR010000234.1:0-4058 GCA_041172005.1 Pseudomonadota bacterium | reverse complement strand
CCATGCGGCCATGGCGGTTTTGGCCCGCACTTGGTCGCACGCGTCGAGCACGGCCAAGGGGGCTGTGGTGTCCAGCACGTCCAGCCCGGCGATGTGCGGCCAGTTGCTGGCGTCTACAAATTCTTCAACGCCATGCACTGCGCAACTGGGGTTGATCAATTGAATACGTTCGCGCATAGCTTCAACTTTGGACTGCCCTAGTGTGTTGTCCAAAGCGTGGAGTTGGCGGTTGATGTTGGACTCAGAAATGTGGTCAAGGTCGATCAGCGTGAGCTTGGCAACGCCGCTGCGGGCCAGTGCTTCTGCCGCCCATGAGCCGACGCCGCCTAAGCCGACAACCACCGCATGGGCTTGGCGAATACGCTCTGCGCCAGCCTGACCATAGAGACGCGCCAGACCGCCAAAGCGGCGTTCAAGGTCAGCCACTACAGCGTGCGCTCGAGGCGCCAAATTTGGTATTTGAGGCCGACAACAGCACCGAACAAAATAGCCGCCAAGGCAACAAAACTGGTAGCACTCAGTGTCGAGATGCCCGACAAACCTTGGCCGATGGTGCAGCCCATCGCAGCCACACCGCCGACACCCATCAGCACCGCGCCGACCATGTGGTTGGCGGTGTCTTCGGTGCCGCCAAAGCCTTCCCAACGGAACGAGCGTGTCGTCAATGCGTAGACGGCGGAACCCACCACCACACCGACCACCGAGACGATGCCCAAGGTCAGGACCTTGCTTTTGTCACTGAAGAACATGAGCCAGTCAAGGCTGAATGCGACTGGCGAGACGAAGCTCATGGCCTCAGCACGGCCTGAATTCGTGGCCAGAAAAACGGCTTCCAGGGTTTCGGGGTGTTCCGGCACAAACCCCAAACTGCCGCTGACCCACCAGAGCGCCGTGATGATGGCGCCAACGCCAAGACCGGCCAGCAAGTTGTCAAAGCTGAGAAAGTCCCGACCGGACAGCGCCCAAACCATGACGCCCAAGCCGAGTGCAAGACCCAACGCCAAAGCGCTTGCAGCCGGCGGCAAACCGCTGGCGTTGGCAAGCCACTGGCCCAAGGTGGCGGGCGTCGCAAAGTCGATGGCGACAGCGTCTACTGTGTTGACCCGCAACACCGCTGTGATGCCTTTGAGTGTGGCAAAGGCGGCCAGACCCATGACGACGAAGACCACCAGCGATTTGAGGTTGCCGGCGCCAACGCGAATCAATGTTTTGCTGCCGCAGCCGGAGGCCAACACCATGCCAAAGCCAAACATCAAGCCGCCCACCAGCGCGGACAACCAAAGAAAGCGGTTGGAAACATACAGCGTTTTGGTCGGGTCAATCAGACCCGCAGCCGCGAGTCCGGCAAAGCCGATCAAAGCGACACCGGCAGCCAGACCCCAAACGCGCATGCGCGTCCAGTCGCCCATGCTGACGATGTCGCTGACCGCACCCATGGTGCAGAAGTGAGTGCGCTGTGCAATCGCCCCGAAAAGGGCTGACAGAGCAAAGGCAGACCAAAGAATTTGGCTGTTGAGGGATTGAAGCGAGGTGATGTCCATCCCCGCATTTTACGGGGATGGAAAGCTTGGACAGCCGAGCGGCTGAGCAGATTACTTCAGTTTGGCTAAACGCTCTTTGCCAACCGTGGCCGCCTCTGACTGCGGGTAAGCCTTGAGAAGCTCAGCCAAGGTTGTGCGGGCGCCCCTGGTCTCTTTCAACTCAATCTGGCAATTGGCAATCGACAGCAAGGCCTCTGGTGCACGCAGATGGGCGGGAGCCGCACTCATGAGCGCGCGAAAGTTGCCAATGGCTTCTTTGTAATCGCGCTGAGCATATTGGGCATTGCCAAGCCAAAACAGTGCGGAGGGCTTGTAGCCGCTGCTGGAATAGCGCCGATTGAAGTCGGTGAATGACGCTTGAGCTTGCGCAAACTCACCTTTGCGCAAGGTCGCCAAGGCGGCCTCAAAATCACGCACCTCAGCTGGCTCGGCGACGAACTCTACGCCGTCCACTCGAACCTTGCTGGGTTCGAATTTTTTGAGCCGGTCTTCCATCGACAGCAGCAAGTCTTTTTGACGCACTTGCAACTCGGACAAGTCACGCGCAAATTGCTCGTCTTGACCGCGCATGCGGGCCAGTTCGCTGCGCGAACTTTCAATCTGGTTCGCCAGCTCAAGGATGCTGCGGCGAAGCTGTGCGCTGAGCTGGGCGTTCTCTTCGTTGGCTTTGCGCAGATCGTCAGCACTTTTCAGTTGAAGCTCATCGACCTTGGTGCGCAGTTCCAGAATCGCTTTGCGCGCTTCGTCATCGCCAAACAGCGCTGCGTGCGCTGTCCCCATGGACAGCAACACCACAGCCAACAAGGCGATGCGGCTGCGCTGCGTCAATGACCGCGCCACAGCGTCAATCCTACGATTCATCGGTAAGTGATTTCAGCGCGACGGTTCTTGGCGAAGGCGTCTTCAGTCATGCCTGTCAAGGCTGGCTTTTCTTCACCAAAACTCACGGCTTCGACTTGGGTCTCTGAAACACCCAACAGCGACAGCGAACGACGCACGGCTTCAGAGCGCTTTTGGCCCAGCGCCAAGTTGTACTCGCGGCCACCACGTTCGTCGGTGTGGCCTTCGATGGAGATGCGGCGGTTCTTGTTGGTGGTCAGGAAACGGGCATGCATTTCGATCGCGCCCTGGAACTCAGGCTTGATGGTGAAGCTGTCGTAGTCAAAGTAAAACACGCGCTCAGCACCGACAGGGCCGGCGGCCGTGGTGTTTGTGGACATGATTTCGACTGGTGCGACGCCGCTGCCTTTGGCGCCACCCGCGGCACCTGCGCCAGCAGCTGCAGCACTGCGGTCTTCAACGGGAACATCGCTCAACTTGACATTGGAACCGCAGGCGGCCAAAACGAAAGAAAGCGTGAGCACCGACAAGACTGAAAGAATACGTTTCATGAAAACCTCGTGAAAAACTGAAAGAAAAAAAGAAAAACGACAAAAATCAACGCTGGAAAGGGCCCCAGTCGGGTTCGCGGATGTCACCGCTGGCACCCGACAGACGAGCCTTGATTTTTCCATCCAAGGTGCTGGTCATGAGGGCTTCGCGGCCTTGCTGCTGCGTTGCGTACAAAACCAAACGACTGTTGGGTGAAAAGCTGGGGTTTTCATCTGCGTTGGTGTCAGTGATAGCCGAGATAGCGCCGCTGGCCAAGTCCATCAAGTGCAACTTGAATGCGCCGCCAACGCGGGAGATATAGGCCATCCAGCGACCATCTTGGCTCAGAGCTGGTGAGATATTGTAGGAGCCCGTGAAGGTCACTCGTTGTGGGCTGCCACCAGACGGGGCCATTTTGTAAATTTGCGGTGCGCCGCCACGGTCACTGACGAAGTAAATACTCTTGCCATCGGCGGAGTAAGTCGGCTCGGTGTCAATGCTGGCTGACTGCGTGAGGCGGCGTGGTTCACCGCCGTTAACGTCGATGGCAAAAATTTGTGAGCCACCGTCGCGGCTGAGTGTGGCGACCAATTGGCGACCGTCTGGAGACCACGCGGGTGCGCTGTTAGAACCCTTGAAATTGGCCAGCAAGCGGCGCCTTCCGGTCGACACGTCGTGTGAATAAATCACCGGCTTGCGCGACTCGAAGGAGACGTAGGCCAACTGACCACCCGTTGGTGACCACGACGGCGAAATAATCGGCTCTGGGCTGGTCAACGCGGACTGGGCGTTTTCACCGTCAGAGTCTGCGACCCACAAATTGAAGCGTTGTGCCGTCTTGGTGACATAGGCAATGCGCGTGGCAAAAATACCTTTTTCGCCGGTGAGTTTTTCGTAGATGAAGTCGGCCACTCGGTGCGCTGCCAAGCGCAGGTCGCCGGCAGCCACAACGTGGCTCTGGCCACCCAAGTCTTGACTGCGAACCACGTCCCACAAGCGCACGCGGACATCAAAGCGGCCATCGGCCAAGGCGGTGATGCTACCGGTGGCGACGGAATCAGCACCTCGCTGGCGCCAAGTGCTGGCCTCAAGCTGCGTGGTCTCGTCAGCCATCAGGCCCGCGGAGTCAACCGAGCGAAACATACC
>JBEDKR010000233.1:0-4059 GCA_041172005.1 Pseudomonadota bacterium | reverse complement strand
AACAGCAGCACCCAAGCCAGCGAAATAGTGATCGTCGGGAAGAGGATGTGAAAGGTGATGTTGGCCGCGAACTGAATGCGCGCAAGCAGAAAAGCGTCGAGGTGTTCCATGTGGTTTAGCCTTGTTTAGCTCTGGTCAGTTATTTTCTGGATCGGGGCGGCGGGCTCTGTAACGCGGCTGCCAAAGCTGGCCTTGACCTTGTCCTTGATTTCCAGCAGCTTTTGGACTTTGGCGCCCATCTTCATCAGACTGACCAGCGTGGCCGAGTCCATTTTTTGCACTTCAGCCAGCCAACCCGTCATGAGTTCGACCAAGTCATGCATTTGCTTCATGCGCGCTTGGGCGTGGATGTCGTCTTCGGTCGACGGTTGCTCCATCAAGGCTTCGCGCAGCATCGACAACGTTGGATCGATCTCACGTTTTCGGCGCTCTTCAGCCAGCGTCCGGAAAATCATCCAAACATCTTCAGGCGCCTGAAAATACTCACGCCGATCGCCCGGCAAATGCTGCAGTCGCACCAAATTCCAAGACTGCAACTCCTTCAGACCCATGCTGACGTTGGAGCGCGAAAAAGCCAGCGCCTCACCGATATCGTCGGCATTCAGCGCCCGTGGCGATACATACAACAAGGCGTAAATTTGCCCAACAGTGCGGTTGATACCCCAGCGGCTGCCCATTTCACCGAAGTGCAAAACAAAACGCTGGGTCAAAGGGGCTAGATTCATGACTTCTCCAAATTTCAGGAATTACTGAAAGTTGTGGAAGTATAGAAGTTTTAGGGAAAGTCCGAGAGTCCCTTGATCAACAAAGGTTGTGGGTCGAAGGGCTTTGATCGCCACAAATCAGCAAAGTGCCACGCGCTCTTTTCCCAGCTGGTTCGCTCGTCCTTGAATGGTATATTTTCAGAGATGGAAAATCTCTTGCCCGACACTGCTGAAAGCTTGACATCCGACACCCTTGTGACACGCGAAGAACTGCATTTCCGGCGTATCGACATGCGCGGATGGCGGCGCTCCGACGGCCTGTTTGAAGTTGAAGGGCGCGTCACCGACCGCAAGCCGCATGAGTTCAAAGTCCCGAATGGCACGAAAGTGGTTCCGCCCAATGCAGCGTTGCACGACATGGGCGTCAAACTTGTTTTCGACGACGACATGTTGGTGCACGATGTCTTCGCCTTCACAGATGCCGCGCCCTACTCGGATTGCCTGACCGCCGGAGAGACTCTGCAAACCCTCAAGGGCATGCGTATCGCTGCCGGATGGAGCGCGGAAGTGACACGCCGTTTAGCGGGTGCCAACAGCTGCACCCACTTGATGCAACTGCTGATCCCGATGGGGACGGCTGCGTTTCAGTCCCTCACAACGCTGCGCATGAATCGGCCCGATGCGCTGAACGCCGAAGGCCAACCCAAAAAGATCAACAGCTGCTACGCCTATGCAGCCGAGCGCAGCATAGTGATGCACAAGTGGCCGGCGTTTTACACTGGCAAAAAATAACAGGAGACAACATGACCCTCAGCCGCAGCCTCACCAACTCCCTCGTAGCCATCTCGCTGTCCTTCGGCCTCGTAGCTGCGGCTTCGGCGCAAGTCAAACCGAGCGTCAAAGAGATTGGCCCGCTGCCGCCGGCATCCGTCATCTACATTGGCAACAGCTTCTTTTATTACAACAACAGCCTGCACGGCCAGGTTGGCAACATGGTGAACGAGGGGCTCAAGGGACACAAATACCGTGGCTCGTCCGTCACCATCAGCGGCTCGGGCATGGACTGGCATGACGTCGACTCTTACTTCCGCCAGAACGGTGTTGGCAAGTACTCTTTTGTCGAGAACAACCGGGTGGTCTTTAACCCGCCAGGCGGCAAATTGTTTGAGGTAGCCGTCATGATGGACTGCAGCCAGTGCCCGATTCACCCCACGCTGAAAGAAGTCTTCACCGAGTACACCAAAAAGCACAGCGACACCGTGCGCAAACATGGTGCCGTGCCGGTGTTTTTCATGTCATGGGCGTATCAAGATGCCCCTGAGATGACGCAAAGTCTGGCCGACGCCTACACAGTGGCAGGCAATGCCAACCAAGCCTTGGTGATTCCAGCCGGACTGGCTTTTGCGCGCTCTATCGCCGTGCGGCCGGAGCTTAATCTTTACGTCGCTGACAAACGCCACCCTAGCCCCGCTGGCACCTATCTCGCGGCGGCTACCACTTACGCCGCCTTGTTCAAAAAGTCCCCCGTGGGGCTGAAGTACAACGCGGGGTTGACGCCTGAGGTTGCGGCACATTTGCAGCAAGTCGCGTGGGACACCGTGCAGCAGTACTTGGCCCGTTGATTTAAAGCCTAAAAGAGGTAGCCAACGCCAAAGATAAGACTGCTGTCCGTCGGCTTGATACCGACGGAGGGAGAGCTGTCATAAGCCACATTGAACTGTGTGGTGAGGTTCAAGCCGTTGGCAATCGGGAGCCGGATGCCGAGCTTGTTAGTAACCAAGGTGCTGGCGCTCTCGTGATAGCCGCCAGTCATATGGGTGTTGTTGAAAAGTACCAGCGAATTGTCAAAAAATTTACGCTCATAGTTCAGGCCCAGACTCAGTGCCGGATAACTGCGATCAGAAGCAATTTCATAGTTTTCCCTGACGTAGCTCAAACCCACCTCAGCTGACAATTTCGCCTCTTCGTTTTCGATGATTTGACGGCCGTAACCCGTGCCCAGCGTGGTCCGCAGATTCAAATCTGCCAGCACATCGCTGCGCGCACGCGCATTCACAAAAACATAGTTTTTCTGGCTGAGGAAAATGTCATGTTGGGCGGTCAGCAACCGCCTTGAACTGGTCGTGACGTCAAAAGACCGGGCTTCATTGACTTCCAGATTGAGGACGTAGCGTTTGTCCGGCGTTCTGGCCACCAGTTCGGCGTCTAAGTTAAGCATCTCGTCGCTGGAGTTACCTCGGTTGAAGGTACCCCCCAGCGTCGCATGGCCGGAGTATTTGACAGACAGATCAATGATCGGCTGATTCGGCAGTGCCAATTCAAGCTGAACGCCATCGTCTGAGCGCAACTCGACGACCTTGCTGGAAGGAATCTTGAGGCGGCCAAAGAGTGGCGATTTAAAGATCAACAATTGGCCTTGTTGGCCGACAACCTCACCCGAAATCTGATCGCCGTTGGCAAGCGTCAACTTAGCGGCTTGAGCCAGTGGCACCGCCAACATGGCAGCGACGGCAAAGGAGCAGGCAAAACGCATCAAACTAGGTGCAGCCGGCGAATGATTTCAGACGTTGGTCCCGCTTGATTCATGGTGTAGAAATGAATGCCCGGTACACCGGCCATGTGCAGTTGGTCGCAGAGGTCGGTGATGACATCTAGACCAAAGGCCTTGATGGACTCCACATCGTCACCGTAGCCTTGCAGACGTAGCCGAATCCAGCGGGGAATCTCGGCGCCGCAGGCGTCTGAAAAACGCATCAATTGCGTCGAACTGGTGATCGGCATGATGCCAGGCACGACCGGCACATCAACGCCCAGTTTGTACGCGTCATCAACAAACCGAAAGTAAGCGTCGGTGTTGAAAAAATACTGCGTGATGGCCGCGTTGGCGCCGGCCTTGACCTTGGCGGCAAAGGCTAGCAAATCAGCCTCGGCGGATTTAGCCTGCGGATGAATCTCTGGGTAAGCCGCCACTTCAATGTGAAAAGCACCCCCGGTTTCGGCGCGGATAAAAGCCACCAGATCGCTGGCGTAATGGAACTCGCCGCCCATGCCGAAACCGCTAGGCAAGTCGCCGCGCAAAGCCACTAGACGCTTCACGCCCATGGCTTGCAACTGGGCCAGTTGTTCGCGCACGGTCGCTTTGGTCGCGCCTATGCATGAGAAGTGCGAAGCCGCTTCAACGCCTTCAGCCAAGATTTCCTTGACCGCGGCAAACGTGCCTTCTTGCGTGGAGCCGCCTGCCCCAAACGTGACTGAGCAAAACTCCGGCTTGAGCGCGTACAACTGCTGACGCGTGACGCGCAGCTTGGCCGCACCTTCAGGCGTCTTGGTCGGGAAAAATTCGAAACTGATCGGA
>JBEDKR010000232.1:0-4061 GCA_041172005.1 Pseudomonadota bacterium | reverse complement strand
GGTTGCCACTGTCCAGAACGGGCTTGGCTTTCATATTCATCAAGGCGACGAAAATAACGCAGCACGGCATGGGTGACGTACTCAGCCATTTGCACACCCATGCCAGCATCATCAAGCCTCACGATCGGGACGCCTTGCGGCAGTTCATCGCCAAACTGCAAAATGGCATCGACACCCGCGCCCATGTTGAACACCGCCTTCAGTGCACTGCGATGCTGCAGCATGGCCAATGGCGGCCCCCAGACCAAGGCGTAGTCAGCGGGGTCGTTGTCACCCGCTGTCCACACCCTGATGTGTGCGTCGGGAAACTCGGCTTGCAGTGCCATTAGCCAAGGAGCAGGATCCTTGTCGCGGTAATAAAACAAAATTTTCATGGTGACGACTTAGGCCCTTGCGGTGTGAAAAAACAGAATCCATTGTGTGTGGTAAAGAGTGTGGGCCATCGTCTTCGACGATCAGACATCGCGCCGGCTGGTTTCCTTAAGCAAGGCTGAACGGCAAAGCCATAAGCCGCACGCTTGGAGTTTTCGATTGATGTCAATCGAGCGAGCCAAAGACAAGGCCCGCGAGTTTGCAAAAACAATCAATCCGCTTGAGTGCTGCCGGTGGCGTGCCGCGCAAACGGGGTGAGGGCTTGACCATACCGGGGCCGAAGAAGGCCGGGATGTTGTGTTGATCAACGCCGCAGTACGTCGATCCAAGATCTCTGATCCGGGGTGAGTGCCGAGTCAGGGGTCAACATGGCGCTTGAAAGCGCCGTGCGAATACTCGGTTCGGGCTCAGGCAGGGGTTGGCTCAGCAGGGCGTCCAGCATCTGCGCAGCCTTGCCCAGCGTCTTGCCATACAGCTCGAAAATGCCAGAGACACTGACGTGCTGCGCCGGATCATCGAGCCAACAGTCGTAATCTGTCACCAAACCCACTGTGGCGTAGGCCATCTGAGCTTCGCGCGCCAAGAACACTTCTGGCACGTTGGTCATGCCCACCAAATGGCAACCGGCTTGACGCAAGAAATGGCTTTCGGCCTGGGTGCCTAGGCGCGGGCCCTCAACGCAGGCGTAAGTCAGGCCGCGGTGAATCGAATGCCCCGCCTGCCGAGCCGCCACCGCCACTGCGTCCACCAGCGCCGAACTCACCGGCTTGGCGGTGGAGACGTGCGCCGCCACGCCCTCACCAAAGAAGGTGCGCTGTCGGTTGCCACGGGTCCAGTCAAAATACTGCTCGGGCATCGCCATCTCGCCGGGCTTGACCTCGTGCGCCAAGCTACCAACAGCAGAAAAGCCCAGCAACAGGGTGGCGCCGGCTTGTTTGAGGGCGAACACGTTGGCGCGGTAGTTCACCTCGTGGGGCAGCAAGCGGTGGCCAGAGCCGTGGCGGGCGAGAAATAAAACCTCGTTGCGACCGAAGCGGCCTCTGAGGATTTCACCAGACGGGTCGCCAAACGGCGTGCGGGTCTGAATCCGCTCGGTGATGTTCAGTCCGGGCAGTTCATAGAGGCCGGTGCCTCCAACAATAGCGAGCATGTTCAATCCTTCAGTCAAATAAGGTGATTGGGGCGGGTGTTTGCGCTAGCGCCCGGGCGGCGCAGAGGTCGCTCAACGCCACCCCGCAGGCAGGTGACGCAGGTCGTCAGGCTCATCAATGTCGGCGACCGCTGGCAACTCGGCCCAGCGCAAGCCTGCTTGGCGGGCCCGCTCGCGGGTCTGCGCCATCACCTGCGAGGTGCTCCAGATCATGCCCATGAACAGCGCCGGCGCCGGCCGCGTCAACCCAACCAAGGCATAGCCGCCATCCAGTGCGGGCACAAACACGGCGTCGTGTTGCGCCAAAGTTTGCTGCGCCCTTTGCAGCACCTGGGTGCTGAGTGCCGGGGCGTCGCTGCCCATCAACAAGACACTGCGGTGCACCTTCAGCAGTCGGGTCATGGCGCGGTGCATGCGTTCACCCAAGTCGCCGACTCCTTGCAGGGTCAGATGCAAGCGGCCTTGGGCAGCCGAGTGAGCCCGCTCAAAAACCGGGTGCTCGGCATCGGGCGACACGCACAGCTCGAGGTGGTCTACCAACAGGTCGCTGGCCTGCTGCAACGCGTGCAGCAACAGCTGCTCTGCCATTTGCGCGGCGCCCTCCGCTCCCAAGGCTAGGATCAGCCGCGTTTTGGCTTGCCCAGCCACCGGTGCTTTGGCAAAAACAATCAAGGCGGTGCTCATCGGTACGCCTCGGCCAGGCGCTGTGCCGACTCACCGCGCCAGTAACGCCAGCGCAGGCGCCACATCAGAAAAATGGTGGACCAAACGCCGCGACTCTCCCATCGCCGGCCGGAGGTCGCTACTTGTTGGGCCAGTAAAACCGGCCGTGACAGCCGAAGCAGCCGCCGTGAGAGTTCGATGTCCTCCATCAGCGGCTGATCTGGAAAGCCGCCAGCGCGCTCAAAGACGTCGCGGCGAACAAAGATGGCTTGGTCACCTGTGGCGATGCCGGTCAGGCGTGAGCGCCAGTTCATCAAAACCGCCACCACGCGCAGCATGGGGTGCTGCCCGACGATACGCACATCAAAGCGGCCCCAAACGCCGCCAGCCTCAATGGCCTCGCAGACCAGGGCGTCCGCACCAGCGGGCAGTTGCGTGTCCGCATGCAAAAACAACAAGACGGCACCGCGTGCAGAAGCGGCGCCAGCGTTCATTTGCCGAGCACGGCCGCGCGGCGCGTCAATGACGACATCGGCACTGGGCTGCGCTTGTCGAACGGTGTCGTCTTGGCTGCCGCCGTCCACCACGATGATTTCTACGCCCCGCTCGCGCAAGGGCTCGAGACAACGCAAGGTGGCACCCATGCTGTGCGCCTCGTTCAACACAGGGATGACGACCGACAAGCTGGACATCAGCCCCCCGAGGTCACCGCAGAAATGGTTTTAGCCAAGGCCGGCGTCTCCAACGAGCCGCCACAGCTGCTGCCCTGCCCGGCCGTGCAGCCGTAGCAGTGGTTGGCCACGCGAATCGGTTGGTCGGTGCGCTCGTCGCTCAGCAAATCACGCAAATGTGGCCGTTGCTTGCCGCCGACTTGGGCCGACAAGCCGAGCATCTGGTTGAAGTCGCAGTCGTAAAGAAAACCCAGCCAGTCGACGCTGATCATCGTGCGGCACATCACGGTGCCGAGGTTGTCAGCCCGGTAAGACGACTTGAGCAGCGCCATGTAATCGCCGAAAGTGCCTTTGCTCAGCAGCGTGCTGCCAAAGCGTTGCACGGGCATGTTGGTCAGCGTGAACAACTGATTGAAGCGGATGCCGAAATGTTGCAGCAGCTCGCGCTTGTAGTCAGCCTCCAACGGCCCCTGTGCCGGCGGCAGCACGGGGCCCTGAGGGTTGTAGGCCAAGTTGAGCACCAGACCTGAGCCGTCCTGTCCGTAACCCAGTTTGTTCAGCGCCTGCAGCCCGGTGATGCTGAGGTCAAAAACACCGTCGCCGCGCTGGCGGTCGACATTGGCCGGTGAATAACAAGGCATTGAGGCTGTGATTTCCACGCCTTGCTCGGCCAGAAACTCGGCCAGATCTTCGTGCCCCGGCTCTGAAAGAATGGTGAGGTTGCAGCGGTCAATCACGCGCACCCCTAAACCACGTGCAGCACGCACCAAGGCTTTGAAATGGGGGCTCAGCTCCGGCGCGCCGCCGGTCAGATCCAAGGTCGCCATTTGTCGAGTCTGCAAGACCATGAGCACCAGCTGCGTTGTGGCCTCGTCCATCATCTCGGTTCGGTTCGGACCGGCGTTGACGTGGCAGTGCAAGCAGGACTGGTTGCACTTGTAGCCGAGGTTCACCTGCAAGGTGTCCAAGCTTTTGCGGCTGATGGCGGGGAAATCGGTCTGGACTAAAAGGGGCAGTGTGGGTCTCATGCCATAGATGGTAAGTTTTTTTAAATACTCTCTTGGTTCGTCAGGCAGTTGCGAGAACTGCCAGCCATTTACCAAGCCGCTTACCGCTGCGCTCCCAGACCCATCGGCCGGCGTCTGCATCATCACTGCGCAACACAAGCATATGAGTCCGATCGGTGCGAGCATTGGCGCGCTCGG
>JBEDKR010000231.1:0-4122 GCA_041172005.1 Pseudomonadota bacterium | reverse complement strand
CGCTGCTGGGTTTTTTCATGTTCTCCAAATGGCTGGTGCAAAGCAAGTTTGGCCGCGTGCTGCAGGCGATTCGCGATGCCGAAACCCGCGTCATGTTTTCGGGCTACAACCCGCTCGGCTACAAGCTCACGATCTGGGTGATCTCTGCCATCATGTGCGGGGTTGCCGGCGCGCTGTATGTGCCGCAGGTCGGCATCATCAACCCGGGTGAAATGAGCCCCGCCAACTCGATTGAAATCGCTATCTGGGCGGCGGTTGGTGGCCGTGCTACTTTGATCGGCCCGATCATTGGCGCCTTCATCGTCAACGGTGCCAAGAGCTGGCTGACCGTCGCTTACCCTGAATTTTGGTTGTACTTTTTAGGCACGCTCTTCATCGCCGTGACCTTGTTCCTGCCCAACGGTGTCGTCGGTCTGGTGAAGAAACTGTGGAAGGGGAAAGCAGCATGACACCAGAACTGCTTGAGCAAGGCGCAAGGCGCGTCGAACAACGCATGGCCGCTTTGGCCGACAACAAAAGCAACACCGAATCTGGTGGCCGCAACGCCAGCACTGGCCGTATCGCCATGCCGACAGGTGAGGTCGACACCACCCACGGCCGGATTCTGTATCTTGAAGACGTCAGCGTCAGCTTCGACGGTTTCAAAGCCATCAACAAGCTGTCGCTCGATATCGCGCCCGGCGAGCTGCGTTGCATCATCGGTCCCAACGGCGCCGGCAAGACCACGATGATGGACATCATCACCGGCAAGACGCGACCCGACGAAGGCACGGTTTTCTTTGGCAGCACGATTGACTTGTTGCGCTACAAAGAAGCCGAGATTGCGCAGCTCGGCATCGGTCGAAAATTCCAAAAACCGACGGTGTTTGAACAACTCACCGTGTTTGAGAACTTGGAACTTGCGCTCAAAACCAACAAGGGCGTCAAGGCCTCGATGTTCTTCAAGCTCGACTCCAAACAAAGCGATCGGCTGGCCGAGATATTGGTGACGATTCATCTGGCGCAGAGTGTTGGGCGCCTTGCCGGCAACTTGAGTCACGGCCAAAAGCAGTGGCTGGAGATTGGCATGCTGTTGATGCAAGACCCCAAACTGCTGCTGCTCGACGAACCCGTGGCCGGCATGACCGACGAGGAAACCGCACGCACGGCAGAACTGTTTTTAACACTCAAGGGCAAACATTCCTTGCTGGTGGTGGAGCATGACATGAGCTTCATTCGCACCATCTCCGACATCGTCACTGTGCTGTGCGACGGCTCTGTGTTGGCCCAAGGCACGCTCGACCAAGTGCAGGCCGACGAACGCGTGATCGAGGTGTATCTTGGCCGTTGAATTGAAAAACTTATGCTGAACGTCAAAAACATCAACCAGTACTATGGCGGCTCCCACATCCTGCGTGACGTCAGCTTGCAAACGCAATTGGGCAAAGTCACGGTGCTGCTGGGCCGCAACGGCGTCGGTAAAACAACCCTGCTCAAATCACTCATGGGGCTGGTGCCTATCAAGACCGGCAGCATCGAATTTGACGGAAAGCTCATTCAGGGCAACACGCCTTATGAGCGGGCCCGTGCCGGCATAGGTTTTGTGCCGCAGGGACGCGAGATTTTTGCGCGCCTCACGGTCGAAGAAAACCTGCGCATGGGGTTGGCTTACAAGAGCGCCAGCACACCGATTCCCGCTGAGCTTTACGAGTTATTTCCGGTGCTCAAGCAAATGCTGCACCGGCGCGGCGGCGACTTGTCCGGCGGCCAGCAGCAGCAGCTGGCGATTGCGCGTGCGCTCGCAGCCAAGCCCAAGTTGTTGATTTTGGACGAGCCGACCGAAGGGATTCAGCCCAGCATCATCAAGGACATCGGCCGCGTGATTCGCATGCTGGCTGACCGTGGCGACATGGCGATTTTGCTGGTGGAGCAGTACTACGATTTTGCCGAAGCGCTGGCCGACGACTACCTCGTGATGGAGCGCGGTGAGTTCATCGGCCGCGGTCTGGGCAAAGACATGCAGGCCAACGGCGTTCGCCACATGGTGGCGATTTAGCTCAGTGTTGGTGGCCGTGCTCGCCGTGCACATGGCCGTGCGCGATTTCTTCTTCTGAGGCGGCGCGCACATCCATCACGGCCAAGCTGAACTTCAGATCTTTGCCTGCCAGCGGGTGGTTACCGTCCAACAAAACGGTGTCGCCCTTGATCTTCATGACGGTGAAAACATGCGTGCGGCCGTCGTCGCCATGGCCTTCGAGCTGTCCGCCGACCTTGACGCCAGCCGGAAACTGGGTCTTTGGAATGGTTTGCACCAGGCCTTCGTCGCGTTCGCCAAAAGCGTCAGCGGCCGACAGGTCCAGCGTGGTTTTGAAGCCGGTGACTTGGCCGTCCAGCGCTTCTTCAATTTTGGGCAAGGTGTTGCCGTAGCCGCCGTGCAGGTAAACCATCGGTTCTTTGCTTTCTTCAACGACTTTGCCCAAGTTGTCGGTGACTTTGAAACGCAGGGTAACGGCGGAGTTTTTTTCAATCTTCATGGTGTGCTTGTGTAAGTTGGCAGATATTTTTGCAGCCGATATTGTCGCGCCTGCTGGCGCATCCTGCATGACAACAGGTCAGGCTGACCAAATGCGCGGATTTGGCGCTTCTAGCTGCCAATAATGCCGTCGCCACGCACGCCACACTTGCTTCAGCAAATCCATGGCCGGTTCCACCAAGGGGGCCAACACGCGCACCACCACCACCTGCTCGTTCGGGCTGGTGGCGCCGGCCGTCGACTGCAGGCTGTGCGCGTCAAGCACCTCGCGCGCGACATCCAGCGCGGCTTGCCGGCGCTTGCGGTCTAGCTTGCTGCCGGCTGCAAAAAACAGCGTGGCCATGCAGCGGTGGCCGGCCAAGCCCAGCGGGTTGTTCAGCAGCAACTCGTCTTGCGCAGCCAAATTCGCCCGTTCCAGCCAGACGCCGGGCACTTCGATGTGTTGCTTGAAGCTGCCCTTCACAAACGGCAGACCGGCGTTCGGCAAACCCAGCGCCGTGACATCCCAGCCCATCATTTCAGCGCCTGGCGCGAGGTCCATTGTCAGCCGGTTTTCGGCCAAGCAGCCGCTGTAGCACAACGCCTCTAGCGGCAGCCACTCCAGCCGTGCATCTGCGGCCAGCGTCACGTGGGCGCGCTGCAAAGCCTGCTCACCCAGCGAACGGTAAAAACGTGTCGCACCAGGCGTTGTCACCAACCCATGCGCGCCACTGGCCACCGTGGCTTGAATGTCGAGCGTGTCACCGCCGACCAGCCCACCGGGCGGGTGCACCAGCACGTTGTGACACACGCTGTCGCCCTCCGGATAAAGGCTTTGCAGAATGCGCAGTGGCCCGCTGTGGCGAAAGTGCGCAACGCTGCGTTCGGCGCTCAGCGAGTAATCAAGTTGAAGTGAGGCGTGCCAACTCAACTTCAATGACTCTGTGAGCCCCGATGCGCCCAAGCTGTCGTGTGTTTTTCAACGGCGCTGAAGAGTTCATACATCAGCATGGCCATGGCGCCAATGACAATCAAACCGGCAAAGGCCAAGGCCATGCGTTGCTGTGAACCGGCGCTTTGCATGAGGTAGCCAATGCCTGAGTCGCCGGCGGTCATTTCGGCCAGCACCGTGCCCACAAAGGCCAGCGTGATGGAGACTTTGAGCGCGCCATAAAAGTAAGGCATGGAGCGCGGCAGTCCGACTTTCATGAGCACATCCATGCGCTTGGCTCCCAGCACGCGCAGCACGTCTTCAAGTTCGGGCTCCAGAGTGGCCAGACCAGTCGCCATGTTGACGGTGATCGGGAAAAACGAGATCAGAAAGGCCGTCAAAATGCCGGGCCCAACGCCCATGCCAAACCAAACAATCAGGATCGGCACAATCGCCGCCTTGGGCACGGCGTTGAAGGCGACCAGCAGCGGGTAAACCGCAGCGTAGGCCAGTCGAGACGAACCGACCAAAAATCCCAGCAGGACACCCACCACGATGGACAAACCAAAGCCGGCCATGGTGACCCAGAAGGTTTTCCAGGCGGCGTCAGCGATGGGCCCTGAAAACTCCACCAGTGCTTGCGCAATTTTGGTGGGCGCAGGAAAGATGAATTCGGGAATGGCGAACAGCACACACACCG
>JBEDKR010000230.1:0-4124 GCA_041172005.1 Pseudomonadota bacterium | reverse complement strand
GTTCAAAATGCCCAGGCCCATGGCGGCGTAAACCGTGCCGGCCAGTTGCCCGACACCGCCTAGCACCACGACCATGAACGCGTCGACGATGTAGCTTTGGCCAAGGTCAGGGCCGACGTTTCCGACCTGGCTCAGCGCACAGCCAGCCAACCCGGCAATGCCGGAACCCAACGCAAACGCATAGGTGTCAACACGCGCCGTATTGACGCCCATGCACGCTGCAATCGGACGGTTTTGGGTGACGCCACGGACAAACAAACCCAGACGCGTTCGGCTGATCAGCCACGCCACGCCGAGCAACACGGCAATGGCAAAACCGATGATCACAAGACGGTTGTAAGGCAGCGACAGGTTGCCTAAGAGCTGAACCCCACCGCTCATCCAGACCGGATTTTCTACGCCGACGTTTTGCGCGCCAAAGATGCTGCGCACCATTTGCTGCAACATCAGGCTGATGCCCCAAGTCGCCAGAAGGGTTTCGAGCGGACGACCGTACAAGAAGCGGATCACGCCGCGTTCAAGGGCCGCGCCCATCAGCGCCGAGGCCATGAAGGCCACCGGCAAAGCGGCCAGCAAGTACCAGTCAAATGCGTTCGGAAAATAGGTTTGAAACAAACCCTGTACGACATAGGTTGCGTAGGCGCCAATCATCATCAACTCACCATGCGCCATGTTGATGACGCCCATCAAGCCGTAGGTGATGGCCAGCCCCAACGCCACCAACAACAAGATAGAACCCAAACTGATACCGCTGAACACAGCGGCCAGTCTGTCACCCCAGGCCAGTGCAGCCTCGACCTTGCGCAGGCTGGCAGCGATAGCCACCTTCACGTCCGCATCTGACTCTTTGGCGAGACGCTCCAGCAACACTGTCTTGGTGCTCGGGTCGCCGCTGTCGGCGAGCAAGGCCGCCGCTTGCAAACGTTTGCCTTTGTCACTGCTGCTCAGCAAGATAGCGGCACGCAATGTGGCCAGTTGCGCTTTGATTTGCGGCACTTTTTCGGCGGCGTAGGCTTTTTCAATCAGTGGCAAACGGGCTTCGTCGTTGTCACCTGTCAGCGTCTTGATGGCGGCTTTGCGCTGCGCTTCCTTCGGCGAGAAAAGTTGTAAGGTCGCTAAGGCGTTGTCCAGTTCACCGCGCATCAGGTTGTTGTTGATGACGTCTTCGGCGTTGTCCGGCAGCGGCACGGCGTTGCCGGTGACCGGGTCAATGGCCTTGTCGTCTTTGACGACCAAGACCTGCTCACCGGCGATCTTGACCTCGTCATCGGCCAGCGCCTGAATGAAAGCGAGCGTTGCTTCGTTCGGGTCTGCGGCGGCTTTGGCAAGTGCCTGCAAGCGGGATTCGCTGCTGCCGACCGCCATGGCTTTGACATCTTCAAGCGTGAGCGCATGCAGACTACCGGCACCCCAAAAAAGAGCGGACATCAACAAAATGCGCAGCATGGTTGAGCGCTTTGGCATGAGATATGACCTGTCGTTGTGCATTAGAAAGATGAATGGAAAAGCTAAAAAGCCGCAGCCTTGTTTTCTCAACAAGGTGCGGCTTTGGTGTCTCAACTAAAACCGCTTATTTGCCGGCAACTTTCGCTGGCTCGTCAGGCTTCTTGTCGTTGCCTTCGATGTAAGGGCTCCATGGCTTGGCCTTGACCGGGCCGGGTGTCTTCCACACCACGTTGAACTGGCCGTCAGCCTTGATCTCACCAATGAACACCGACTTGTGCAGGTGATGGTTTTTCTCGTCCATCTTAGAAATGATGCCGGACGGTGCCTTGAAGGTCTGGCCAGCCATTGCTGCGATGACTTTGTCTGTGTCTGTGGACTTGGCTTTTTCGACGGCCTGCTTCCACATGTTGATGCCGATGTAAGTGGCTTCCATCGGGTCGTTGGTCAAAGGCTTGTCCTTGTGGCCAGCGATGTTCTTGGCCTTGGCGTAAGCGCTCCACTTCTTGATGAACTCGGTGTTGCTTGGGTTCTTGATCGACTGGAAGTAGTTCCAGGCAGCCAAGTGGCCGACCAACGGCTTGGTGTCGACGCCGCGCAACTCTTCTTCACCGACCGAGAAGGCCACCACCGGCACGTCTTTGGCTTTCAGGCCAGCGTTACCAAGTTCTTTGTAGAACGGCACGTTGGAGTCGCCGTTGATGGTGGAGACCACTGCAGTCTTGCCGCCAGCCGAGAATTTCTTCACATCAGCGACGATGGTTTGGTAGTCAGAATGGCCAAACGGTGTGTACTTCTCGTCGATGTCTTTGTCAGCAACGCCTTTGCTCTTGAGGTAAGCACGCAGAATTTTGTTGGTGGTGCGCGGGTACACATAGTCGGTGCCCAGCAAGACCCAACGCTTGGCGCCGCCGCCTTCTTTGCTCATCAGGTAATCGACCGCCGGAATGGCTTGTTGGTTGGGCGCTGCACCTGTGTAGAAGACGTTCTTGGAGAGCTCTTCACCTTCGTACTGCACGGGGTAGAACAACAGGCCGTTCATTTCTTCGACGACTGGCAGCACCGACTTGCGGGAGACTGAAGTCCAGCATCCAAAAATCACGGAGACTTTGTCCTGACCCAGCAGTTGCTTGGTTTTTTCAGCGAACAGTGGCCAGTTGGACGCTGGGTCGACGATCACGGGCTCGAGCTTTTTACCGAGCACGCCACCCTTGGCATTGATCTCGTCAATGGCCATCAGGACGGTGTCTTTCAACACAGTTTCGGAAATAGCCATGGTGCCGGACAAGCTGTGCAGAATGCCGACCTTGATGGTGCCAGCGCCTTGGGCGTGGGCCGACATGCCAGCAAAGCCGGACAGGGCAACAGCGGCAGTGAGCGCCTTGAGGGCGAAGCGACGTGAATTCAGACCTGACATACATATTTCTCCGTTAGGGGGTCAATCGTTTGTCACCACGCTCAGTGCTCAAGACCTTGGAGTTGGAGCCCCCTTGAGCACTTAGCGCAGCGATGAGTCGATTTTGGAGAAACTGCTGAGTTTGGGAAATACGCCGGGTGGCGTATGCCGAACGCCTTGCCAGCTTTTGTGGGAGGTCAGATTCTGGCCGATCTTGCGCGATGAATCGCTGAGGGGCTCAGCTCCTACAAATTCAAATCCTCAGGGCTTCGGCGGCGGTTCTGATTTTTCTGCCGCAGGCGTCAATGGCACCAGAGGCTCTAACTGGCGTGAGATTGAAAAGAGATCCCACGCAGCGATGAACATGGCGGCGATCACCGGCCCAATGACAAAACCATTTAGCCCGAACAGTGCCATGCCGCCAATGGTCGACATCAGCACCACGTAATCAGGCAGTTTGGTGTCTTTACCGACCAGCAAGGGACGCAGCACGTTGTCCACCAAGCCAATCACCAACACGCCAAAAGCGGCGAGCAGCAAGCCATTCAACACAGCGCCTGTGGCTAGAAAATAAATCGCCACAGGCAGCCAGACGATGGCTGCCCCGATCGCTGGCAACAGCGACAAAAAGGCCATCAAGGTGCCCCACAACACGGGCGCATGGATGTCCAAAATCCAGAAAATCAAACCGCCTAGTGCGCCCTGCACCATCGCCACCACAATGTTGCCCTTCACGGTCGCACGGATCACGGTGATGAACTTACCGGACAGGTCCCGCTTGATATCGCCCTCCAGCGGCAAGGTGTCCATCATGCGTCGACCCAAGGCCGATCCGTCCCGCAAAAAGAAGAACAGCAAGTACAGCATGATGAAAAAGCTCATCAGAAAATCAAAGGTATTCTGACCAATACTCAAAGCTTGCGCTGCAAAAAACTGGCTTCCCTGCGTCAGGCTGACAGCAATACGTTCCTGAACCAAGGCCATGTCAGTCAAACCAAAACGGCCCAAAAGACCCGTCGCCCAGCCCGGCAAGGCTTCGTAGATTTGCTGAAAATAAAGGCTAAAGCTCAACTCGCCAGTTTGCATCCGCTGAACGACCAGCCCTGCTTCTTGCACTAGCAAAGCGCTGAGCAGGCCTAACGGAAGAATGACCAACAGCAAAATGAACAACAGCGCCAAGGCCGCTGTCAGCGTACGCCGAGTTGGTATGGCTCTTAACAAGCGAGCGTGCAAGGGCGCAAACACGATAGCGAAGACCGCTCCCCAGAAGACCGCTCCATAAAAC
>JBEDKR010000229.1:0-4136 GCA_041172005.1 Pseudomonadota bacterium | reverse complement strand
GGTGCACCAGCAGTGCGTCGACGGCTTCTTTGTCGCCTTGCACGACATTGAACACGCCATCAGGCAGGCCGGCTTTCTTCAGCAGATCGGCCATGAACAGGCTGGGGCTCGGGTCGATCGGGCTGGGTTTGAGGATGAAGCAATTGCCAGCAGCGATCGCTACCGGAAACATCCACATCGGGACCATCACCGGGAAGTTGAACGGCGTGATGCCCGCCACCACTCCGAGCGGCTGGCGCAGCGTCCAGTTGTCGATGCCGGTGCTGACTTGATCCGTGAAGTCACCCTTGAGCAGTTGCGGAATGCCGCAGGCGAATTCGACGATGTCGATGCCGCGAGCTACTTCGCCTTGGGCGTCGGTGAAGACCTTGCCGTGCTCGGCGGTGATGAGGTGCGCCAGCTGGTCTTTGTGTTGGTTCAGCAGTTCAAGGAACTTGAACATCACGCGGGCGCGGCGAATCGGCGGTGTGTCTGACCAAGCCGGGAAAGCCGCCTTGGCTGCAACCACGGCCGCGTCCACATCGGCCGCGTTGGCCAGTGCCACACGGGCGGTCACGGCGCCGGTGGCGGGGTTGAAGACGTCTTGCTGGCGGACAGATGTGCCGGCTGCAAGGCGGCCGCCCACATGGTGGCCAATGGTGCTGGGGGCGAGGGTGGCGGTTGTCGTCATGTCGAATCCTTTGTGTATGCGCTGATCTTTGCTTGTGAAGGCCAGTCTAGGCTTGCGCGGTTGTTTTGATAACGCCCTTATTTGTGATTACATTGTTCAGATAATTGAACAATAAAGCCGATTCTGCTAATCTTCACGCATGGCAACTGACCAAATTTCACCGCTTCTGGCAGACTTGCATTTGTTGACGGTGCTGGCGTTGACGCGCAGCTTCACCGAAGCGGCGCGGCGGCTGGGCGTGTCCAAGGCCTCAGCCAGCATGCGCATCACCGAGCTGGAGCGCGCGGCCGGCGTGCTGCTGGTGCGGCGCACCACGCGCTCGGTCGGCCTGACGGAAGCCGGTCAGCAGCTGGTGAATGACATGCTGCCGGCCTTTGGCCGCATCAGCGAGAGCTACACCGCCGTCAAAGACTTGGTCGGCACGCCGCGCGGGCTGGTGCGTGTCACCGCGCCGGTGGCGCTGGGGCGGCAACATTTGGCGCCGTGTGTGGCGGCCTTTCTGAAGCAATATCCCGAGATACAGATAGAGCTGGAGTTGACAGACCGGTTTGTGAACCTGGCCAACGAAGGCTTTGACTTGGCAATCCGCCACACCAACACGCCGCCTGAAACCCATGTGGCGTGGGTGCTCTGCGAAACCCGCTCGGTGTTGATGGCCAGCCCGGCGTATGTGGCGGCGCGCGGCGTGCCGACGCATCCGTCTGAGCTCAGCGCGCATGACTGCTTGCTGTATCTGGGCGGCGGGCATTCAGGCAGCTGGACTTTTGCAAAAAAGACCAACGGTGTCAAAGGTGTTGATGAGCGCGTCGGTGTCAACATCCGCGGCTCGCTCAAGGCCAACAACAGCGAGGTCTTGCGCGACGCGCTTTTGGCTGGTTTGGGCATTGGCCTGCTGCCCGATTTCAGCCTGCCGCCAGCCAACGCCGATGGCGAGTTACCACTTTTGCGCGTCTTGCCCGACTGGCAGGTCCAAGGGTTTTTTGGCGACCGGATCTACGCCCTGCGGCCGTGGTCGGCGCAGGTGCCGAAGGCGGTGCAGTGCCTTGTGGAATACCTGCGCGAATATTTCGCGCAGGGCTTCAGCCCAGACCGCACGCAGTAGCCCTGCCCGCTGTTGCCGCCAGACGGCTTACTTGTAAAGACCGCGTTTGACCAGCCAATCCTGAATCAAGCCGGCCACTTGGTCGCTGTTTCGATCCATCATGATCATGTGCGAGTTGCCTTTCATGCCGATCTTGGGCAGGTCGATCACATCGGCACTGCCGCCGGCAGCACGCAAAGCTTCATAAAATTTGATCCCGTTGCCGCGGATCGTGGGCCAGCGCGAATCTTGTTCAATGTAGTCGCCGTAGATGGCAAGCACCGGGACATCCTTCATCTTGGGCGCATTGGCAAGCGCACCCACAGCAGCGGGTTCTACCAGTACCAGGGCTTTGACCTTGTCGGGTCGAGCTTGCGCCACGCGAATCCCAAAAAGGCCTGACTGCGAGTGCACCACCACCACGCACGGGCACACTTTGTCGACAAGCTCGGTGTAGGCGGCGATGGTGGGTTCATCCGTGGATGTCCAGCGCGGCACGTTCTGTTTGGTGAAATTGTCATAACCCTCGATCGGAAACAGGCTGCCGGGCATCGGCTTCATTTTGCTGACGTCCTTGTTGTAAGAGCCTGCACCCTGGCCGATGCGAAACCGCTCAAAAGGGTTTTCCTTGGTCAGGAACACAGGGTCCGTCTTGAAGACGTCCGGGTACATGGCCCACCCGGAACGTCCACGCTCCACAGCGTCAGAGTTGTAGGTTGGCCAGCCTTTCTTCACAAAATAGTTCAGCCAGCCTTCGCGACCGTCCGGCGTGGTTTCATAGGTCACGCCGGAGAGGCCGCCGCCATGCCACATCAACAACGGCAGACTGCCGCGCGGATCTTTCGGAATGAAGTACTGGACATACATTTGCTCGACTTGGTAAACGCCGTTCGGATCGACCTTGGCTGGAACCCCGCCTGGCGCAAACAGCACTTCTTTGATGGGTTTACCGCTGATGACCACTTCGCGGCCGCCGACATGGAACGAGCCCATTTGCGCGAGCTGGATAGGCGCCTGGGCGCAGCCGCCTAGAGAGCCCAAAATGAGGGCAGCTATGCCGAGATGTAAGGTGTATTTCATGGTCGTCTCCATTTTTTGTGATTACCAAGGGCGCTTGAAGCACCCGCCGCAAGGGATGTCAGCGCTTCAAATTTGATTATGTTGATAAATTACTGTCGTGGCATTAGGTAGTTTCATCGAGTCATAGGCCTGAGTTCAGCCCATGCCGTGGGCAGTCTCGCCGAACAGAGCACCGGGCAAAGATAATAAAGCGATGAACACAAGATGGAAACCCAGCGTCACAGTCGCTGCAGTAATAGCCCGCACCCATGCCGGCGTGACGGAGTTTTTGCTGGTCGAAGAACACACGCCAGATGGCTTGCGCCTGAACAACCCGGCCGGTCATCTGGACCCTGGCGAAAGCCCGCTGGAGGGTTGTGTGCGAGAAACGCTGGAAGAAACCGCGTTTCACTTCAAGCCGACAGCCTTGGTCGGCGTTTACTTGTCGCGCTTTGAAAAACCCATACCCGGCCAGGCGCAGACGGAAGACATCACTTACTTGCGCTTTGCTTATTGCGGTGAGCTGGGTGAGTTCATGGCCGGGCAAGCGCTTGACGACGGCATTGTGCGCACGGTGTGGCTCAGCGCCGATGCGATTCGCGCCTGCCCCGAACGCCATCGCAGCCCGCTGCTGATCAAGTGCATGGACGACTATCTGGCTGGCCATCGGCACTCGGTGGATGTCATCACCACGGATGCGAGCGTTTACCAGATCGGCAAAGCCTATTAGCGTTTAAAACCGTTCAGGCGCGAGCGGCCAGCGCTGCGCGTAAATGCGCATGGAACATCTTCGCTGGTGCCCGCAAGGCCGCGCCGTGGCGCGTGGTCAGCCCGAGCACGCGCGACACGACCGGCGCGAGCAGCGCAATGCCGACCATCGTCGGGTGCGACTCGGGCAGGGCCAGTCGCGGCACCGCCGCCACGCCCAGGCCAGCCTCGACCATGCCGAGCAGCGTCGCCATGTGGCTGACTTCAAAGCGGTAAATAGTATCGATGCCAGCCTTGGCCATCGCATCGTCCAGCAACTGGCGGTTGCCGCTGGAGCGTGCCGCCGTCATCAGACGTTCCTCGCTCAGCGCCGACCAAGCGATTGAGGGCTGCGCGGCCAGCGGATGTTCGCGCCGCATGGCCAGCACAAACGGGTCGGTGTGGATCGGCTCAAAGTCCACGCCCGGGACTTGGTTGCCCAAAAAACTGATACCGAAATCCGACTCGCCCGACATCACACTGGCCAGCACTTGGCCTGCGCTTTCGTCGACCACGCGCACACGGATCAAGGGATAGAGTTCGGTGAATGAGCCCAACACCGATGGCAAAAAATGAATC
>JBEDKR010000228.1:0-4143 GCA_041172005.1 Pseudomonadota bacterium | reverse complement strand
CGGCTGGTTTTCGACAAACTGCATGGCCGACGTACCGAGCTGAAAGCGCGAGTACAGCGGCAAGGTGATGAGAAAGCTGATGACCGATCCGACCAAGGCCAGCCAGCGCACGGAGCGCGCCTGCTCGTCACGGCCGAGAGCCAACAGCACAACCCCGAAAAAGATAGGCGTCCAAATCGCCAGGCTTAACAAACCCATGTCTTGTTCTTCTTTCTTGTCTGTTATTTATTCAGCCAGACGAAATACGTCATCAGCACAAAAACACCGATGATCATTCCGAACGCATAGTCGTAAATGAAGCCTGACTGCAGGCGCCGCATGACGCTTGACAGCCATGCCACCAGCTTCCACGACCCATTCACCACAGCGCCGTCGATGATGGCTTGGTCGCCCACCTTCCACAAACCCATACCCAGACCACGTGCACCGCGGGCCAACACGTTTTCATTGAACCAGTCGAGGTAGTACTTGTTTTCCAGCAAGGTGTAGATGGGTTGCGCAACACGCTTGATGGCGGTTGGCAGCGCCGGGTTGACCATGTACATGTAATAGGCCAAGACCACGCCTGAAAGAGCCAGCCAGAACGGTGCGGTCTGCAGGCCATGCAAGGCCATTTGCATCGGGCCGTGGAACAGCTGCGCGAACTCTGTCATGCCCGGGTGCTTGTCTAGGTTGATGTGAATCGAGTCTTTGAAGAAGTCACCAAACAACATCGGCTCAATCGCGAAGTAGCCGATCAGCGCCGACGGAATCGCCAGCAGCACCAGCGGCAGCGTCACCACCCAAGGTGATTCGTGCGGTTTGTCTGCAGCGTGCGCGCCATGGTGGCCGTCGTCGTGATGGGCATCGTGGTGCGCATCCGGGTTCTGGTCGTAGCGTTCTTTGCCGTGAAAGACCAGAAAGTACAAACGGAAAGAATAAAAGGCCGTGACAAACACACCCGCTAGCACGGCGAAGTAAGCGAAGCTGGCACCTGCCAGATGGCTTTCGTGGACTACTTCAATGATGCTGTCTTTGGAGTAGAAACCCGAGAACAGTGGTGTGCCAATCAAAGCCAATGAACCGACCAAGGAGGTGATCCAGGTGATAGGCATGTACTTGCGCAGGCCGCCCATCCAGCGAATGTCTTGGTTGTGGTGCACGCCCATGATGACGGAGCCGGCGGCCAGGAACAGCAGCGCTTTGAAGAAGGCGTGCGTCATCAGGTGGAACACCGCCACCGAATAAGCCGAAGCGCCCAAAGCGACTGTCATGTAGCCCAGCTGCGAGAGCGTCGAGTAAGCCACCACGCGTTTGATGTCGTTTTGGATGATGCCCAGAAAGCCCATGAACAGCGCGGTGATGGCACCGATGATCATGATGAAGCTGAGTGCCGTGTCGCTCAATTCAAAGATCGGTGACATACGGGCCACCATGAAGATACCGGCGGTGACCATGGTCGCCGCATGGATCAGCGCCGAAATCGGTGTTGGGCCTTCCATCGAGTCAGGCAGCCAGACGTGCAGCGGGAACTGGGCCGACTTGCCCATCGCGCCAATGAACAGGCAAATGCTGATCACCGTGACCAACATCCAGCCGGTGCCCGGCAGTGTCAGCAGCGCCAGCTCATCAGTCTTGGCAAAAGCTTCGGTGTAATTCAAGGTGCCAGCGTAGGCCGCAATCAGGCCAATGCCGAGGATAAAGCCGAAGTCACCCACACGGTTGACCAAGAACGCCTTCATGTTGGCAAAAATGGCAGTCGGTTTGTTGAACCAAAAACCAATCAACAAGTACGACACCAAACCCACGGCTTCCCAGCCGAAAAACAGCTGCAGCATGTTGTTGCTCATGACCAGCATCAGCATAGAGAACGTGAACAGCGAGATGTAGGCAAAGAAGCGGTTGTAGCCAGCGTCCTCTTTCATGTAGCCGATGGTGTAAATGTGCACCATCAACGACACAAAAGTGACCACAACCATCATCATGGCGGAGAGGCCGTCGACCAGAAAGCCGATCTCCATCTTCAGGCCGCCAACGACCATCCAGGTGTAGAGGGTTTCGTTGAAGCGAGCGCCATCGAGGGCGACGCTTTTGAGCGTCAAGGCCGACAACACAAAGGCCACGAACACGCCCAGAATGGTCAGGCTGTGGCTCAGGCGACGCCCGATCAGGTTGCCACCCAAGGCAGTGCCCAAAATGCCGGCCAGCAATGAGCCAACCAGCGGCGCCAGAGGCACGGCAAGCAAGGTGGAGGCGGATAGAGTTTGACTCATCTTGTGTTCTTATCTACTCAAAAAGACGTACGGCGAAAAATCGCAACGGTAACTGGAGCGGCAACAGCGTTCAGCAACATGCTCAACCCTTGAGCGTGTTGAGTTCATCCACATTGATGCTGGCCTTGTTGCGAAACAAGAGCACCAAGATGGCCAAACCAATCGCCGACTCTGCAGCGGCCACGGTCAATATGAAGAAAACAAATATCTGGCCGGCCATGTCGTTCAGGTAATACGAGAACGCCACGAAGTTCATGTTGACAGCCAGCAGCATCAGCTCGATCGCCATCAGCAGAACGATGAGGTTTTTGCGGTTCAGAAAAATGCCGATCACCGACAGTGCGAACAACATCGCGCCCAGTGAGAGAAAGTGTCCAAGGGTGATCATGCTTTTTTCTCCTCAACTTGCACGGCAGCTGGTTCAGGCTCGGGTGCAGCCAAGGTCGGATTCATTTTGACGAGGCGCACGCGGTCTGCGCTCTTGACGCGAATCTGATCCGACGGGTTGACCGACTTGGAGTCTTTGCGTTGACGCAGCGTCAGCGCAATGGCGGCAATCATGGCGACCAGCAAAATTGCAGCGGCCACTTCCAGCGGGTACAGGTACTCGGAATACAGCAGCTTGCCGAGCTCTTTGGTGTTGGACAACTGCACGGCTACCTCGCCGACAGCGAGCACACTTTTGGGCGGCTCACTGAGGCGAAATCCACCCATCAGCACGGCCGCCATTTGCAGCGCGATCAAGGCGCCAACGCCAGCGGCCAGCGGGAAATGCTTCCAAAAACCCTTGCGCATGCCGTCGAGGTTGATGTCCAACATCATCACCACAAAGAGGAACAGCACCATCACCGCGCCAACGTAAACCAGCACCAGCGTGATCGCTAAGAACTCAGCCTTCAGCAAAATCCACAGCGCCGAGGCCTGAAAAAAGGCCAGCACCAAATAGAGCGCAGCATGAACCGGATTGCGGGCGGTGATGACTTTGAAGGCGGCGAATAAAAGCACCGCGGCAAAGGCATAAAAAAGACCTGTATTAGCGTCCATGTTGTTGTGGATTCTTTCGTGCGGGCAGCAAGGTGGTCGAAGTCAGGATGAGTCTGAAGGGATCAGCGGATGGATTAACGGTACTTGGCGTCAGCCGCCTTGTTGGCCGCAATGTCAGCTTCGTAACGATCGCCGACAGCCAACAACATGTCTTTAGTGAAGTACAGGTCGCCGCGTTTTTCGCCGTGGTATTCGAGGATGTGGGTTTCGACGATCGAGTCCACCGGGCAGCTCTCTTCACAAAAGCCGCAAAAAATGCACTTGGTCAGGTCAATGTCGTAGCGCGAGGTGCGGCGGCTGCCGTCTTCACGCACATCCGATTCGATCGTGATGGCCATCGCCGGGCAGACCGCTTCGCAGAGCTTGCAAGCAATGCAACGCTCTTCACCGTTGTCGTAGCGACGCAAGGCATGCAAACCACGGAAACGCGGACTCTGCGGCGTTTTTTCTTCAGGAAACAACACCGTGATCTTGCTGCGGAACATGTACTTGCCGGTCAGGGCCATGCCCTTCAACAGCTCAATGAGCATGAAGCTCGAGACAAAATCTTTGACAGAAGCGACTGACATATTAATTTCTCGCAATCAAAAGACGCACGATCTGAATCTCCACGCCAGCAGGGGTCGCGGAACCGGCTTCGCCGGGCCGCAGGCGCAGCGCCCCCGCGGGGGGCAGCGCATTACACAAAGTGAAAAGCGTGGGGGCCATATCTACCAGATGGAGTAAGGCGTCTGCATCCAAGCCGCCACAACGATCAGCCAGACCAGCGTGACGGGGATGAAAATTTTCCAGCCCAAACGCATGATCTGGTCATAGCGAAAGCGTGGGAAGGTGGCGCGCACCCACA
>JBEDKR010000227.1:0-4190 GCA_041172005.1 Pseudomonadota bacterium | reverse complement strand
ATGGCCATTGGCGGCGCGATTGCCATGATTCCGGACATGCACCGCTTTTTGGTTGAGCAGAACCTTTGGCTGACGAGCGCGCAGTTCAATGCATCGGTGGCAATTGCACAAGCGGCCCCCGGACCGAACGTGCTGTTCATCGCGTTGATGGGCTGGAATGTTGGCATGAATGCCGGCGGCGTTGTGTACGGCTTGCTCGGCATCACGCTGGCCATGATCGGCATGTTGGTTCCGAGCTCGGTGCTGACCTACAACGCCACCCAATGGGGCCACCGCAACCGCAACTTGCTCAGCGTACGTGCGTTCAAACAAGGCATGGCACCGATTGTGGTGGGACTGCTGATTGCCACCGGCTTGATTTTGGCCAGCGCCAGCGGTACGTCCCTAGAGCACTGGCCACTGTGGCTGCTGGCCGGGGTGAGTGCCGTTATTTTCTGGCGCACCAAGCTGCACATTTTGTGGCTGCTGGCAGCCGGCGCGAGCTTGGGCTGGTTCGGCTGGATTTGACGCGTCAGCGCCGCTGGCGCAGCGCTTCGTAAAGGCAGACGCCGCTGGCCACAGAGACGTTCAAGCTTTCAACCGCGCCGTGCATCGGAATGCTGACGAGTTCGTCGCAGGTCTTGCGGGTGAGTTGGCGCATGCCTTCACCTTCAGCACCCAACACCAACGCCACCGGACCTTTGAGGTCGACGTCGTAAATTGTTTTGGGCGCATCGTC
Organism: Pseudomonadota bacterium; assembly: GCA_041172005.1. GTDB lineage: Bacteria > Pseudomonadota > Gammaproteobacteria > Burkholderiales > Burkholderiaceae_C > Polaromonas. The sequence goes on along the minus strand of JBEDKR010000227.1, from coordinate 3,472 downwards.
ACTGGTACCAATGCACCAGATGTTGCGCTCCTTGAGTTCGCCTAAAGTGCGCGCTAAGTTCGTCACCATGAAGTACGGCATGGTTTCGGCGGCACCACTGGCCACCTTGGACACCGTGGCGTTGATGCCGGCGGCATGGTCTTTCGGGGCAATCACGGCATGCGCGCCAGCACCGTCGGCCACCCGCAAACAGGCACCGAGGTTGTGTGGGTCGGTGACGCCATCGAGCACCAAAATCAAAGGCGAAGCAACGCCGCTGGCTTCGAGTTGCTCCAGCAATTCGTCAAGCGAGGTAATCACAGCCAAGGCATTGACACGGCCAACCACGCCCTGATGGCCGTGGCTGCCGGCCATTTTGGCCAGCCGTACGCCGTCGGATTCGATCAGCCGGATACCGGCTTCGCGGGCACGGTCGGTGAACTGACGCATGCGCGCATCGCGGCGGGAGACATCGTAAAAAACTTCAATGACCGATTGCGGCGCGGTTTTGATGCGCACGCCAAGGGCATGAAAGCCAAAAAGAACTTTAGGGGGAGAGGACATGCCTCAATTATCAACGGAACTTCACCGGGACTTTCACGCTTGCCTCACTGGCCCGGCGTCACCACCTGGCCGGCCTCGATCGTGATCTTGCGCTGGCACTGCGCGGCGATGGATTGGTCGTGCGTCACCAGCACCAACGTGGTTCCCAGCTCTTGGTTGAGTTCGAACATCAGCTTCATGACGGTCTCGCCAGTGGCGAAGTCAAGGCTACCGGTCGGCTCATCAGCCAACAGCACGGCGGGTTGAACCACAAAAGCACGAGCCAGTGCCACGCGCTGTTGCTCACCGCCAGACAGCACTTTGGGGTAGTGGCCAAGCCGCTGACCGAGCCCAACCCGGCCGAGCATCTCGGTGGCCATCGCCCGCGCACCGCGCACGCCAGACAACTCCAGCGGCAGCATGACATTTTCGAGGGCCGTGAGGTTGGCCATTAACTGAAAGCTCTGAAACACAAAGCCGACTTTTTGCGCGCGCAAAGCAGCACGGTCGTCTTCGCTGATGGCAAAAATATCTTGGCCGGCGAGGCGTACTGTGCCTTTGGTCGGCGTATCGAGTCCGGCAATGATCGACAACAAGGTGCTTTTGCCAGAACCAGAAGCGCCAACGATGGCGGCAGTTTCCTTGGCCGACAAGGAGAAATCAATATCGCGCAAAATAGTCAAAGTACCCGTCGAGTCGGTGACAGATTTGAAAACATGCTCGACGGAGATAATGGCAACCGGTGCGACCTCGGGGCGCTCAACAGGATTCGTTTCGGACATGACAGCCTTTTCAATAAACACAACGCTCAACAATCTTCGCGCACGCTGTGACTTTAACAAGCGCAACACTTTGACCACGGTTGCTGCGGCAAAGCCTTTGCAACCGTGCGGAATGCCATCGGCAAATTCGGCTCGCCGCGCCCTGCTCTCTCTCGGATTACTGGCCTTACTCGCCTTGCCCATGCTGGGTCAGGCGCAGCCAGTAGGCAATGCAAGCCCTGCGGCACGCAGCGGCGCTGAAACAGTGCTGGTAGTCGGCGACTCTTTGAGCGCGGAATACGGACTCAAGCGCGGCAGTGGTTGGGTCGCCCTGCTGGAGGACAAGCTACGGACTGAAAAGCCAATGGTGACCGTCGTCAACGCCAGCATCAGCGGCGACACCACGTCCGGTGGACGGGCGCGCTTCCCCGCCCTGCTCAGCCAGCACAAACCGAGCATCGTGATCATCGAGCTGGGTGCCAACGACGCACTGCGCGGCTTGGCGTTGGACGCCACCAAACAGAACTTGCTGGCCATGACGCGTGCAGCACAAAAAACCAAAGCCCGCGTACTGCTGGTCGGCATGCAGGTGCCGCCTAATTACGGCGCCGCCTACAGCGATACTTTTGCCGGCCTGTTCCCGCAAGTCGCAAAGACCACCAAAGCGGGACTGGTGCCTTTCTTGCTCACCGATGTGGCTGACATACCAGACCCCTCCCCGCTTTTTCAGCGCGACCGGATTCATCCGAACGAAACCGCGCACCCGATCATGCTGGCCAACGTCTGGCCTGAACTGAGAAAGCTTCTCAAGTGAGCGTGCAACTGATACCCGCTGAACAGGCACTGATTCGGCTTGGCAGCTTTTCCGCCGTGATTGATGCCCGCAGCGAAGGCGAGTACGCCGAAGACCACCTGCCCGGCGCCGTCAACTGGCCCAGCCTGAATGATGCCGAGCGCAAGATTGTTGGCACGCAGTACAAGCAAATCAATGCCTTCGAGGCGAAGAAGCAAGGCGCGGCCATGGTGGCGCGCAATGTCGCCGGCCACATTGAACGCGAACTGCTGGACAAACCGAAAGAATGGCAACCACTGGTGTATTGCTGGCGCGGCGGCAAACGCAGCGGTTCGCTGGCTCTGATCCTCGACCAGATCGGCTTCAAGGTCAGCTTGGTCGAAGGCGGCTACAAGGCTTTTCGGGCAGCGCTGGTGGCTGACCTGCCGCAACTATCGGCGCGCTTTCACTATGAGGTGGTGTGTGGCACCACGGGGTCGGGCAAGACCCGATTTTTGCAAGCGCTGGCCGAACAAGGTGCTCAAGTGCTTGACCTCGAGGCGCTGGCTAATCACCGCAGCTCAGTGCTGGGGCTGATCCCCGGTCAGGCGCAACCAACGCAAAAAGCGTTTGACACCCGCATCTGGACAGCGCTGCAAGCGTTTGATCCGGCCAAACCGGTGTACATCGAAAGCGAGAGCAAGAAAGTCGGCAACGTGGTGGTGCCAGAGAGCCTGATTGCCGTCATGCGTCGTAGCCCTTGTTTGCATCTTTATTTGAACGAAGAAGAGCGCGTTAAGTTGCTGCTGCAAGACTACGATTTCTTTGTGCGCGACATTGAATTTTTCTGCGACCGCTTAGGTGCCCTGACCGAAGCACGCGGCAAAGCCGTGGTGGCTGACTGGCAGGACCGCGCCCGCAGTGGTGACGTGGCTGACGTGGTACGAGAGCTGTTGACCAAGCACTATGATCCGGTTTATCTGCAGTCCATGCAGCGCAACTTTGAGCAATACAGCTCAGCCAAACAACTCACTCCAAATGACCACAGCATGCAAGCCATGCAGGCCTTGGCCAGCACCTTGCTGGCGGCTTGAAATTAAAACGCGCTTAGCTGGCGAAGACCCGGACGGAAGGACGAAAAAAAACTGCAGAGGCCATAAAGCCCTGCAGTTTTTTTTGAATTACTGACGTAAATGAAAGCTGCGTCAATCTCAGCTTTGCGTTGGGCTCAGCTCTGCGTGCCTTTCGGTGCTGTTTCTGCTGCACCTTCAACGTTGCCATCGCCACCGCCTTCTTGACCGTCAGCACCGCCTTCGGTTCCATCCTCGTCGCCGTCTTCAGGCTTGCCTTCGGCTTTGCGCTTCAGTTTGTCTTCTTTTTTGCGTTTTTTAGCGAGTTCTTTCTGGCGCTTTTCGTA